>DASYTI010000106.1 GCA_036002485.1 Candidatus Methylomirabilota bacterium
TGTACATGTGAGGATAGCTCACCGCGTATGCGATCAATCCCCCGATGTCGACGAACTCCCTGGATTGATAGATCGCGGGCAGCCGATGCTTCGTCACAACGTCGACGAGTGCCTGTCGATGGGCCTGAAAGAGGGTGTCCAGCCCCACCACCATCGCATCGGCGCGCTGCCGTATCGCCGCCTCGAGGGCGCGCGAAAACTCTTCAGGCTTTCGAACGTCAAAGAGCTGCACGTGAAGCCTGAGGGCTCGTGCCCCTATCTCTGTTTCCTTCCATTGTGAATGGGCCACCGGGTTACTCATATTGAACAGCCCCGCGATTCGTGACGCTCTCGGCAGCATCTGCTTGAGCAGTTCCAGCCGTTTCCCCTCTATTTCCGTCGCATCGGCGCTCATCCCCGTGATATTGCCGCCCGGCCGTGCGAGGCCGGCGACCACGCCCGAGGTTACCGGATCGCCGCTGGATGCCATGACCACGGGAATGCTTCCCGTGGCATGCTTGGCCGCCAAGGCCGCCGGCGTGCCTCTTGTCACGATCAGATCGACGTTGAGGCGAACCAATTCACTGGCCAGTTCCGGGAATCGCTCGGGGCGACCGTCAGCCGATCGATATTCGATGGCCAAATTCTTCCCCTCGACGTACCCGAATTCCTGCAGTCCCTCTCGAAGGGCATCGAAATTGACCGCGTTGAGGCTTGGGGGCACCGTCTCGAGCACACCGATCCGCCACACCTTCCCCGCCGGCTGCGCCTCGACAACGAGCGGCGCGGCGAGGAGACCGCCCGCCATCGCGCCGAGGAATGCCCGCCGATGCACTACTGGATCACCTCGTCCGCCCGTTGCAGCAGCGACTGCGGGATGGTCAGGCCGAGGGCCTTGGCGGTCTTGAGGTTGATCACCAGCTCGTACTGGCTGGGCGACTCCACGGGAAGGGTGGCCGGACGGGCGCCGCGGAGGATCTTGTCGACATAGACGGCGGCATGGCGGAACTGCTCGGTCAGCCGCGCGGAGTAGGACATGAGGCCCCCCGCCTCCGTGTACTCCCGGAGCGAGTACATGCCCGGCAGCCGCCGCTCGCGGGCCAGTTCGACGACGCGCAGCCGCTCCGTGAACAAGAAGGTGTCTCCCGGCACGAGCACGGCATCGGCGTGGTCCCGGGTCATGGCCGCGAAGGCCCGCCCAAGATCGTCGCGGTTGCGCACCTCGATGAACTGGACGCGTAGCTCGAGGGCCTTCCCGGTTGTCTCGTACGCACGCAGATCCACTGTCGTCGTGGGGCTCCGAAGCGCCACCACCAGCGGCCGGGAGCCCTTGGCGAACATCTCCTTGAGGAGCTGGAGCTGCTTGGCGAGGATTTCGGGGGTGAGGTACGTGCTGAGCCCGGTGACGTTGCCCCCGGGCCGGGCCAAGCTGGTGACGAGGCCCGCCTCTACCGGGTCCACAGCGTTGACCATCACGATCGGGATCGTCTTCGTGGCCCGCTGGGCCGCAAGCGCCGCCGCCTGGGAGGAGGCGATGATCACATCGACCGGATGCCGCACGAGCTCGGCGGCCAGCCCGTCGAGACGCTCGCGCTGGCCTTCGGCCCAGCGGTACTCGACACGGACGTTCTTGCCTTCGATGTGACCCAGCTCTCGTAGCCCGTCCACAAAGGCTGCGGCGATATGTGCCGCCGCCGCCGGCGTCGTGGTCATCAACAGCCCGACGGTGCGAGCCTTCGCGGGTGGCTGAGCGGCGGCGGCCGTCGACCATGGCGCCGCGGCGCCGGCCAGCCCCCACATGAACGCGCGCCGGTCCATCATTTGATCACCTCTAATCACCTCGTCCACCCCAGTAGGCAAGGACACCCCTTGAGGTCCAGCGCCTCGGCTACTTCAACACATAAGGATTGATCGGGGTCCCCACGGCCCGCGTGACGGGCAGGGGTGGCGCGACGAGCAGGAAGGCATAGCGGCCGTCGGCCGCGCAGTCGGCGGCCAGCTCCTCGAGGAAGAAGATCTCGCCGAGGGTCAGGCCCATGTTCGGGATGGCCACCACGTGGAAGGGATTGCGAAAGCCCGCGATCTCCGAGGGGCGGACCTCGACCGCGTAGTTGTCGCAGCCGATGGCGGCGATCTGCTTGGCGTGCAGCCACGGGGCGGTGTGCACGGAGACGCCCGCGGAGGGATCGAGATCGTAGTACCGCCAGTCGTTCTTGTCGAGATAGCGTGACATGTGGCCCGTGCGGACGAGCAGGATGTCCCCGGGCAGTACCTCGACGCGCGCGGCGGCAGCCGTGGCCTCGAGATCGGCGATGGTGATGGCGTAGCCGGGCTCGAGCGCGCCCACGCCTTTGTGTCGCGCGACGTCGAGGAGGACGCCGCGCCCGGCCAGCTTGCTCTTGGTCTTGTCGATGCTGTTCTTGGCGGCCCCGCTGCTCGTGACCAGGGCGGCGTCGTAGCCGTTGTACATCTTCCCCTCGAAGAAGATATGGGCGAGGCTGTCCCACTGCGTGACGCACTGGAGGGGCATGACGATCCAGTCGTCCGAGCCGCCGTAGCCCTCCATGGCCTTCACCTCGGCGGGGGTCTTGGGCGCATCGCCGCCATCGCGGAACATGGTGTGGATGGGATTGAAGCGCTGCCGCGTGCCGCTCTGAGGCCCGTTGCGCTCGAGGGGGATCCCGAGCGCGAAGACCTTGCCGGTCGTCGCGAGCCGGCAGGCCGCGGCGATGCGCTCCGGCGTGATGTGGTTCAGGGTGCCGAGCTCGTCGTCCGGCCCCCACCGGCCCCAGTTTCGTACCTGCAGCGCGATCTTCCGGAGGGCTTCTTCGCTCATGCGACCGCCTGGTATGCACGCATGGCGGCGAGTCTAGCAAAGCCGGTGGAGCTGCGGCGAGAGTGTTGCGGAGGGCGGAACGCCGAGAGACAGATCAGGTGAAGCTAGTCGTGGCCCTGCCTGACCGTCTGGGTCGCCGGAACCTCCATCTCCTGCTCGGCATCCAACCCGTCTCGTCCCATGACCCAGCTCGGGCTCGGCCCATCCGGCACCGCCGCGGACAGGATTGCCGCGACAGCAGGGCGGGGGCCTTCAAGCCAATCGCCCCGCCTCCGGTCCACCTCCGGCACGATCACCTCGCCAGCCGGCCGGGACACGTCAAGGGGCTTGGTCCGGGGCTTCGGCGGCGCGGGCACGATCACCGCCACGGCAGGGGGGCGTACGTCCGGCGCGTCGCTCCGCACCGGCTGCGTCTCCGGTACGGCCAGCGCCGCGACGGCAGGCGGGCGCGCCTCGAGCGCCTCGCCCCGCATCTTCGCGATCAGCTCCGTGAACGAGTAGTCGCGCAGGATGCGGTTGAACTGGGCGCGGTAGTTCGCGATCAGGCTGACGCCGTCGATGATGATGTCTTGCACCTTCCAGCGCCCGCCGCGCCACACCAGCCGATAGTCGACGGGAAGCTGGTTCCCGTTCCGGCTCAGGAGCGTGGTGGCGACGCTGGCCGAGTCATCGGCGACGGACTCGCCCAGGTATTCGAGCCTCACCCCGCCGGACACGCTGGCATTGGTCACGATGGCCGCGACGAAGCCCTTCTCCAGCACACTGGCGAAGAGCCCGACGAACTCGTCCTGATCCTCCGGCCGCTTCAGATTCCAGGCGGGGCCCAGGGCGAGGGCGGCGGCGGCCCGGAACTCGATCACGTCATTGACCAGCTCGCGGATGGCCTGGCGCGGCTCTTCCAGCCCGCGCGTCGGATCCATCGTCCGCATGATGGCATTGGCTCGCTCGAAGAAGGTCCGCAAGGCTGCGGTCGGGGATGCGGGGGACGCCGCCAAGGCGGGTGGAGCCCAGAGCAGGCCGAGCCCCAGCGCGACCACAAGCCCCCGCGACAGGGCAGAGCAGATCATCGCGAGGCCAGAGAAGAAGGTGAGCGAGAAGACGATCGCAGCGTTGGCGGCAACATGGTCTCAGCGAATCGTGCCGCCAGGGCAGTGCAGGGTAGTCTGGTGGAATTCGCCGATCGTGATGTTCGTGGTGGAGCAGAATGGGCTGGTCGGTCTCCCGTACTCGCCCCCCTGTTCCGGTTTGCCGTATTCACCCGAACCCCCGCTGCCCGTCGCGGCCTTGTCGGCGGACTTCGTGGAGCCCGTCTGGGCTCTGTCGATGAGCCTGTTGCCGTATTCGGGGCTCGCGGAGCCTGTATTGACCGGCTGGGATCTCTCGCGGATCTTCGAGCCGGGGCTCGTCGAGCTTTGGTTTCCGAAGTAATCGATACCACCCACGTTGACAAACGTGGACCCCCCAGGGGACACCGTCGGGAAAGCGGCCACCAGCCCCAGGACGAGGGCCGACACGAACAGGGTGTTTCGCACGGGTGTCTCTATCATTGACGGAGATACTCCCCCGGAGCGGGAAGAGCACGCGTCATGCCAGCCGGCAGAGCTGTGGAAAGTTCGCTACATACGACGCCCGTGAAATGTTCGGCTACCGGGGATGTTCAGTTCTCCGACAGTGCCTCCCGAGGGGTTCCGCCTCATACGTGCCGTCCTCGGTGTTCAGGATCGTGCCGCGGAAGCTTCTCCTTGCCGATCAAGCTGCGGACGACAGCCTCGATCCGGTTCGACTAAGATAGCCGCTCGTATGCCCACAGACACCGTGGCCGCGGGCGCCACGATCGGACGGTCCCACCTCAAGGGCGACATATCCGGGGGCATCACCGCCGGAGTGCTCACTATCCCGGTGAGCATGGGCTATGGTCTCCTCGCCCTTCAGCCCCTGGGCGAGGGGTACCTCTCGTACGGGATCGTCGCCGGGCTCATGAGCGCCATCGTCGTCCTGCTCGCCTGTGCCCTGCTCGGCGGCTCGGCGGGCCTCATGTACACGCCCAGGAGTGTGGTGACGCTCGTGATGGCTACCGTGGTCCTCGAGGGGGTAGCGCATGGTCCTGCCGCCATCGCGGCTCGTGGCGATGTCGGGCGGACCCTCACCCTGGTCTTCTTCGTGGTCTTCACGGCGGGGCTGTTCCAGGCCCTCTTCGGCGCCGTCCGCCTCGGACGCCTCATCCGCTACATTCCTTCACCAGTCATGTCGGGATTCCAGAACGCGGCGGCCGTTCTCATCCTGCTCTCCCAGGTGGACACGCTGCTTGGATTTCGCCGACACATACCCCTGAGCGCGATCGCGTCGAATTTGGCCGCCGTGCAGCCGCTGACCCTCGCGGTCGGCGTCCTCACGTGCGTGGGCATGTGGTACGGCCCGCGGCTCGCGAAACGCATTCCGTCAACCCTTCTCGGGCTCTTCATCGGAACGGCCGCGTACTACGCGCTCGCGGCGGCGGGCTATCAGGCCCTCCTCGGCCCCGTCATCGGGCCTCTGCCGTCGGCCCTGCCGGTGCCCCGCTATCTTGCCGGCTTCGCCAGTCTCCCGGCCGAGCCGGGGATCTGGCCCATCCTGCTCACCCTGGCCGTCGGAGCGTTTGGGCTGGCCGTGGTGTCGTCGCTGGACGTCTTGCTCTGCGCTCGGGTCATGGACGGAGTGACGGGAGAGCGATCGAGCGGACCCCGGGAGCTCGTGCGGATCGGGCTGGGCAATGTGACCGCGGCCTGCTTCGGAGGAATCCCCAGCGGCGTGAATCTGGGCGCGAGCTTCGCCAACTTTCGCTCGGGCGGTCGGACGCGGCTCGCCGCGGTAATCGCCGCTGCGGTGATCTTGCTCGCCGTGCTCTTGCTCAGCCCGGCCATCGCCGTCCTGCCGCGCGTCGTGGTGGCCGGCATGTTGGTGGTCGTGGGGATCCAGCTCTTCGACCGATCGAGCTTTCAGCTCCTCACCCGAGTACTGGGCCGGCAGCTCCTCCACCGGCGCGGGATGGTCCTGGACCTTCTCGTGGTCATCCTGGTGGCCACCACCATCCTCGTCTTCGATCCCGTGGTCGGCGTGGGCATGGGGGTGGCGCTCGCCGTCATGTTCTTCCTCGTCCGGATGAGCAAGTCGGTGGTCCGGCGGATGTATCACGGGGACGTGGTGCGGTCGCGGAAATCCCGGGATCCGAAGTTGATGGAGCTTCTCGCGGCGCACGGGCGGCAGATCGTGGTCTTCGAGCTGGAGGGACCCATCTTCTTCGGGACGGCCGAGGATCTGGCCACCCGGGCCGAAGAGCCCGCGCGGGGAGGCGGGGGCTTCGTGGTGCTCGACTTCAAGCGGGTCAACGAGCTGGACAGCACGGGGGCGCGCATTCTCCTCCACATCAACGACCGCCTGAAGCAGCGGGGCGGGTGTCTCCTCCTCAGCCACACCCATGACAATCACCTCGTGTCCAACGTCCTGCGAGACCTCGGCGTGACGGGCGCCCTGGGACACCATGGGTCGTTCGTCGATACGGATGCCGCCCTCGAATTCGCCGAAGACCGGCTCATCCTGGCCCATGCTCCCGGCATCGCCCTGCACGGCGAGATGCCCGTGGACCGGCTGAGCGTCTTCGACGGCTTGACCGAGGCGGAGTGCGCGGTCGTGCGGGCCGTGCTCCTGCGTCGCACCTACGACAAGGACGAGACCCTCATCCAGGAAGGCAGCCGCGATCGAGACCTCTTCCTCATGGCGCGAGGCGTGGCCAGCGTGAAGGTCGAGCTCCCGGGCCAGGGCCGGCAGCGCCGGGTCGCGTCGTTCACCGCGGGCACCGTGTTCGGGGAAGTGGCCCTTCTCGACCAGCAGCCGCGCTCGGCTTCCGTCACGGCCGACGAGGAAGTGGTCTGCTATGTCCTCTCGGAGGACGCGTTTCGCGCGCTCGTCCGGGACCACCAGGCCATCGCGATCCAGCTCTTGACCAATCTCGGGAGCGAGCTGAGCCGTCGGCTGCGCCGGGCCAATGCCATGATCTCCGAGCTGGAGGGGTGAGCGGGCGAGCCGGGAGAGACGCGATCAGGTAGACTGACCTCATGTGCGGGCGCTACACGCAGACCGCGGCCTTCGATGAGCTGGCCCTCCGGTTCGGCATCACCGTCGAGGAGGTCGGCGGCGAGGATGTGGTGTCCCGCTACAACGTCGCGCCCTCGCAGCCCGTGCCCATTGTCGTCGCCCACCATGGCGAACGACGGCTCGTGATGGCTCGATGGGGCTTTCACCCGGGCTGGATGAAGACCAGCAAGCTCGCGCCGATCAACGCCAAGGCGGAGACCGTGGCAACCAGCGGCATGTTCGAGGCGGCCGTCAGGCGCGGCCGCTGTCTGGTCCCCGCCGCCGGCTTTTACGAGTGGAAGCCGGTGCCGGGTCAGAAGCGGAAGCAGCCCTTCTACGTCCGGCTCAAGGGCGGCGGGCTCTTCGGCTTCGCCGGCCTCTGGACGCCGTCCGATCCACAGACCGGCGCGCCGCCGACCTGCGCCATCATCACGACCACGCCAAACGAGTTGCTGGCCCAGATTCATGATCGGATGCCCGTCATCCTGGAGCAGGACGACGAGACCCGATGGCTCGACGCGAGCGTGACCGACCCGGGTCACGTCTTGTCGTGCCTGCGGCCCCTGCCGGCAGACCGGCTGGAGGTCTATCCCGTGTCCACGCTGGTCTCCTCGCCCGACAATGAAGGCGCCCAGCTCGTCGAGCCCGTCACGGTGTAGGGGAGGGTCGCCGCGCCATGAGCGAGGACAATCTGCCGGAGCACGTCCGGCGAAACCGGGATCACTGGGACCGGCTCAGCGTGGAGTATGCGGCGTACGGCCGCCGCGCCTGGGCGCGCGACGAGCCCACCTGGGGCATCTGGGGGGTGCCGGAGCGTGAACTTCGCGTCGTGCCGGAGGTCGACGGCAAGGACGTCATAGAGCTTGGCTGCGGCACCGCCTACTGGTCGGCCTGGCTCGCCCGACGGGGCGCCCGGGTCGTCGGCATCGACAACTCCACCAAGCAGCTCGAGACGGCCGCGGCCCTCCAGCGGGAGCACGGCCTCAGCTTCCCGCTCCTGCATGGCAATGCCGAGCAGGTCCCGTTGCCAGACGCGAGCTTCGATCTCGCCCTCTCCGAGTACGGCGCCAGCATATGGTGCGATCCCTACCGCTGGATCCCGGAGGCGGTCAGGCTCCTCAGGCCCGGGGGCCATCTGATCTTTCTCAAGAATGGCACCCTCTTCAATCTGTGCGCTCCCGATAGCGAGGATCCCGCCGCGGACCGTCTTGTCCGCGACTACTTCGGGCTGCATCGTCTGGAGTGGTCCGACGACCAGTCGGTGGAATTCACCCTGCCCATCGGCGAGTGGATCCGGCTCTTTCGCGCCAATGGCCTCGAGATCCTGGACCTCGTGGAGATCCAGGCGCCCGACGGCGACACCTCGAGACACAAATACGTGACGCACGAGTGGGCACGTCGATGGCCGTCCGAGGAGATCTGGCGCTTGAGGAAAAAGCTCCCCTGAGCGAGTTGGGCAATTCGTGCTCAGCAGAATGCCGGGGTCGATCATCCAAATGGCCTGCATTTCGGCTCGCGACCGCGTACAATTCCTTGCCGGGCTCGACCCCGTGAAGCATGGATCAGCGAACCGAGAGATAGCCGGACTTTCCGAGAGAGAGGCGGACAATGGCAAGCTCGACGCTAGGCCTTCTGCATCCAGGGGACATGGGGGGCATGGTCGGCGCCTCGGCACGCGCGAATGGTCTCCGCGTACTCTGGGCCTCCGAGGGACGTAGCGCCCAGACCCGCGAGCGGGCCGCCACTGCTGGGCTCGAGGACGTCAACGCGCTCGCGCCGCTGGTGGCGGCCAGCCAGGTCATCCTCTCGGTATGCCCGCCGCACGCGGCGGTCGATCTGGCTCGTGAGGTCGCCGCTCAGGGCTTCTCGGGCATCTACGTGGACGGCAATGCCGTCTCGCCCCAGACCGGCCGGGAGATCGGCCGCATCGTGGAGAAGGGCGGCGCCACCTTCGTGGACGGCGGCATCATCGGACCGCCGCCCCGCAAACCCGGTACGACACGACTGTACCTCTCGGGTAGCCAGGCCGGCACGATCGCGCGCCTGTTCGAGCAAGGACCGCTCGAGGCGATCGCCATCGATGGCGGTCCCGGCGCCGCCTCCGCGCTCAAGATGGCGTATGCCTCCTATACGAAGGGCACCTCGGCTCTGCTCATCGCCATCCGCGCCCTGGCCATGCAGGCTGGCGTGGATCAGGCGCTGCTCGCCGAATGGGGGCGGAGCCAGCCGGGGGTGGCCGCTCGCTCCGAGAGCGCCGCTCGCGACAACGCACGCAAGGCCTGGCGATTCACCGGTGAGATGGCGGAGATCGCGGCGACCCTCGAGGCCGCGGATCTTCCCGGCGGCTTCTTCCGTGCCGCCGGCGAGATCTATGAGCGCCTGGCCAAGTACAAGGACGCGGCCGGGACGCCGTCGGCCGAGGAGGTCATCAAGGCGGCGCTGCAGCGGAATCGCGTCTAGTGGAGAACGCAGGAGAGAGGCCCGTGAAGGTGTACGGCGCGGCGGACGCGCCCGAGCGGTCGCTCGCGGGCGAGGCCGTGGCCGTGCTCGGCTACGGGAATCTGGGGCGCAGCGCCGCCCTGAACCTCCGGGACTCCGGCATCAAGGTCCGGGTGGGCAACCGCGAGGACGAGTACCCGGCCCAGGCGCGCGCCGAGGGATTCGAGGTCGTGCCCATCGCCACCGCGGCCTCGGACGATATCGTTTTCGTGCTGCTCCCCGATGAGGTCATCCCGGACGTCTTCCCCCGCGAGATCGCGCCCGCCCTCCGGCCCGGCAGCGCCATCGCCTTTGGCTCGGGCTACAGTCTGGCCTTCGGGCTCATACACCCACCAGAAACGGTCGACGTGCTCCTCGTCGCGCCTCGGATGGCGGGGGTCTCCGCCCGCACGCGGTACCTGGCGGGACAGGGCTTCTGGGCCTGCGTCGGCGTGGAAGCGGACCGCAGCGGGCGTGCGCAGCAGCGGATGCTGGGGCTGGCGGAAGGGCTGGGCGTGCTGCGCGCCGGCGCCGTCGAGATGAGCGCGGCGGTCGAGGCGTCGCTCGACCTCTTCGTGGAGCAGACCGTGGGGTCCCTCCTCGGCATGGCCATCATGATCGCCTTCGACGTGGGCCGTGAGGCGGGAATCCCGCCCGAAGCGCTGGTCATGGAGATGTACATGTCGGGCGAGATGGAAGTGGTCTTCAAGTCGTTTCGGGAATCGGGCTTCCTCCGCTCCTCGGAGGATCACGGGCCGACGGCCCTCTTCGGCGGGTTGACCCGTACCCTCGAGATGGACCGGGAGGCCATGGCGAAGAGCTTCCGAACCGTCCTGGAAGACATCCGAAGCGGAGCATTCGCGCGGCGATTCCAGGACGAGGCCCGCAATGGCTACCCGATGCTCGACGTGGCCAGGACCATGACGCGCGGTCCCTCCCCCATCACCGACGCCGAGGAGCACCTCCGGAGACTGGCGGCGGCTCCCCCGCCCGAACCGGAAGCTCCGGGCCGCTCAGGTACGTAAGCGCTTGCCTGCCGGGCTCGCTGTCACCATCCTGGGCGTCATCGAGGGCATCACCGAGTTCCTTCCCATCTCCTCCACGGGCCATCTGCTGCTCGTGGAGAACGCGCACTGGCTGCCCCAGCAGTCGGATCTCTTCAACATCACCATCCAGTCCGGGGCGGCCCTCGCGGTGCTCGCCGCATTCTCCGGCCGCATCCGCGAGCTCTTGTCGAGGCTCGGCGACCCCGCCACGCGAGAGTACCTGCTGCAGCTCGTGGTCGCCTTCGTCATCACGGGGGTGGGCGGGCTCATCGTCAAGAAGCTGGGCTTCACGCTGCCCAAGGAGGTCACCCCCATCGCCTGGGCGACCTTGATCGGCGGCCTGGTGATTCTGGTGATCGAGTGGGCGCTCCGCGGCAAGCGACTGAGCTCGGACGTCACCTGGACGATGGCGGTCGTGGTGGGGCTGGCTCAGCTCCTGGCCGCCGTCTTCCCCGGCACATCCCGCTCCGCGGCCACCATCTTGATCGCCATGGCCCTGGGCCTGAGCCGCCGGGCGTCGACGGAATTCTCCTTCCTGCTCGCCGTCCCCACGCTGCTGGCCGCGGGCGCCTATGAAACCCTGCACGCCCTCCGGCATCCGGGTCCCGTGGCCACCGACTGGGGCCTTCTCGCCCTCGGCACCCTCGTCTCGGCCATCACCGCGTTTCTCGTGGTGCGCTGGCTCTTGCGGTGGGTCCAGACGCATAGCTTCACGCCCTTCGGCTGGTACCGCATCGCCCTCGGCTTGGCCATGCTGATGCGCTTCGTGTAGCGCGCGACGCGCTACTCGCCGAACGGGAAGGGGAGGGCGCCCGCGAGGCGCAGCGGCCCCGCGGATCGGCTCACTTCACGCGATAGACCACGAGCCGGTCGGTCCCGGACTCGGGTGCCCACACCTCACCCGGTCGGCCGAGGATCTGGCGCACATTGGCGCCCGGGCGGTCGCTCGGAAAGACCTCGAACTTCTCCGTGGCGGGGTCGAAGCGGACCATGGCATTGGCGCCCCAGTCGCTCAGCCACACCATGTCACGCTCGTCGACATAGACGGCATAGGTCCGCGGCTTTTCGCCGGGAAGCTTCCAGGTCTTCCAGCTGTTCGAGCGCGGATCGAAGGCGCTGACGTTGCCGCTGTTCCACTCGGCGACCCAGATCCGGCCCTTCGAGTCCGACCACACTCGCCGCGCGCCCTGGCCTTTGGTCGGGGGCTCGATGATGGTGGCGGCGCCGGTGTCGAGATCGACGCGGGCGATGTGGCTGCCCGCGAGGGAGGCATAGTAGACGACGCCGTCCGGTGTCGTCGCGATGCCATAGGGTCCGCGGCCGCGCGGGGCGTCCCATACCTTCATCTCTCCCGTCTTGGGATCCAGCCGGCCGTAGATGCCGTTCTGGCCGGTGAACCAGACGCGGCCGCGCCTGTCGAAGGTGAGCGTGTTGAGGTTGACGTAGCCGCGCGCCTCGGGGAGCGGCCAGTGCTTGACCTCGCGGGTCTGGGGATCGACACGGACTATGGAATTGGTGCCGCCTTCGGTGACCCAGGGCGCGCCGTCCGGGCCGACGATGACGCCGTGCGGGGCGGCGCCGGTGCCGAGACGGATGAGCTCGACCTTGCCCGTGGCGGGATCGAGGCGGCCCAGCTTGCCGTCACGCTGGGCCGTGTACCAGACGATGCCGTCCGTGCCGACCGCCACATCGTGCGGAAAGCCGCCGCCCGCGGGAAGGGCATAGGCCTGCGCGGCCACTTGCGCCTGCGCGCTCGACGGAGCACCCGCGAGGAGGAGGCCGGCGAGGAGGACGAGATGCCGCAGCGAGCCGCGCATACCGTCCTTCTCGGGCCGGATCACACGGTGACGGGCTTGTACACCGGCGTGCGCCACTCGGGGAAGCGCTGATCTATCCCGCGCACCACGTTCAGGTAGGCGGTGGAGAGTTGCTGCGTGATGCGACCGACGCCGCCATCGCCCACGGGGAAGCGGTCGATGGACACGATGGGCGTGATCTCATAGCCGCTGCCGCAGAAGAAGGCCTCGTCCGCCACGTAGAGCTCGGTGCGGGCGATCTCCCGCTCGACGACGTCCATGCCGAGGCTGGGGCCGAGCGACTCGATCAGCGTCGTCCGCGTGATGGACTCGAGGATGTCGCTGGTCACGGGCGGCGTCACGAGCCTGCCCCGGCGGACCATGAAGAAGGTCGCGCCCGTGCCCTCGGCCACCGTGCCCCGCTGGTTCAGGAAGATGGGCGAGTCGTAGCCGTCGGCCTTGGCCTGCAGCGTGGCGAGCCGCCCGTTCTGGTAGTTGGCGCCGCACTTGAGCCGGATGGGGATGGCGTTGTCATGCGTGCGCTGCCAGGAGCTGATGCAGGCCTTGAGCCCGTTGCCGCCCTCCACCCGGGGCCGGCGGCGCGGATTGATGTAGAGACCCGTGGGGGAGGTCGCGTCGAGCCCGGCCCCGGCCACGTAGGCGACCAGATGCATGTGGACGTCCTCGCGCACCTCGTTGCCGCGGAGCATGTCGCGCACGGCATCGTAGAGATCGAGGTCCTGGTAGGGAACGGTGAAGCGCATCATCTTCATGGACTCACGGAAGCGCGCGAAGTGCTCGGCCAGCCGGAAGCAGTAGAGCTCGCCCTCGGCCTCGTTCCAGTAGGCCCGGATGCCCTCGAAGACATTGCTCGCGTAGAAGACGGCCGCGCTGTTGACGGGCAGAACGGCCTCCGCCTGCGTGACGAGCTTGCCGTTCATCCAGATCTTGAAGTCTTTCATCTCGCTCGGCTCCTCCGATATGGGTGTCTGTCGTTGTGTCGTCCGACCCGCCAAGACTATCAGGAATCCCCGAAATTATCAGGATTTGATGATCGCGGAAATGGCCGAAGAGCGTATCCGCCTTTCACCATCCAGGACAGGATCAGCCGACCTGGTAACGCTTGATGGCCGCCTGATCGAAGGCGAGGCCCAGGCCGGGCTTTTCGGGGACGACCAGATGCCCGGCTTCGAGCGCGGGCGGCTCCTCGTACAGCCGGAGCGTCCACGGCATGTACTCGACGGTGAGGCCGTTGGGGATGGCCGCCACCAGCTGGACGTGGATCTCCGGGATGAGATGGCTGACCACGGGCAGATTGAACGCCTCCGCCATGCCGGCGACCTTCATCCACTGCGTGATGCCACCCACGCGCAGGAGATCGATCATCACGATGTCGATGGAGCGCGCTTCCAGCATGTGGCGGAACGGCACGATGCCGTAGTGGTATTCGCCCGCGGCGATGGGAGCGGTGAGGGCATCGGCGATGCGGGCGAGGCCGGGGAAGTCGTCGTGGGCCGTGGGGTCTTCCAGCCAGAAGAGGTGATAGTCCGCGATGCGATTCCCCACCTCGATGGCCTGGTTCACGCTCCAGAGCTGGTTGATGTCGCACATGAGATCGACGTCGGGGCCGATGGCCTCGCGCATGACGGCGACGCGCTCGACGGAGGCGGCCACCGTGGGCTCGCTCCCGCACTGCATCTTCATCTGGCGGAAGCCCATGTCCACGAGACGCGGCCCCGCCTTGGCCAGGTAGTCGACGGGATGCGCGCGCAAGAGGGCGCCGCTGGCATAGGTCGGCACGCGCTCGCGCAGCCCGCCCAGCAGCGCGCAGACGGACTGGCCCACGGCCTTGCCCTTGAGATCCCAGCACGCCATGTCGATGGCCGAGAGGGCCAGAGCGAAGATGCCCCCCGGGCCCGAGCCGCTCGCCGCGCGGCGGAGCTTGGCCGCGATGGCTTCCCCCCGGCTCGGATCGTCGCCCACGAGCAGCCGGGCGAGCGTGTCCACCGCGACCCTGAGGGCGGGCGTGAGGGCGGCGCCGAAGAAGGTCAGGCCGATTCCCGTGAGGCCCTGGTCGGTGCCGAGCTCGAGGAGGACGAACTCGCGCGTATCGGTGGGCGCGGGCAGACCGACCACGAGCGGGTTGTCGGCCGGCGTGCTCAGCACCCGCGTGGTGACGTGCGTGATCTTCATGGTAGCCTCACCTGGCGAAAGAGTGATCGACGGACGCGAATTCTAGCACGGGACGGAGGCATGGAAAGACGCCGGCTCGGCCGCACCGACATGATGGCGAGCGTCCTGGGATTCGGGGGCTCGGAGATCGGCTATCAGCGCGTGAGCCGCCAAACCGTGGCCCGGCTCCTGGACGGCGCCCTCGACGCCGGGCTCAACGTGGTCGACACCGCGGAGTGCTACGAGAACAGCGAGGAGCTCATCGGTGGGGCCGTCGCCGGGCGGCGCCGGGAGTTCTACCTCTTCACCAAGTGCGGCCATGGCCGCGGCGGGGGTGGGGGAGACTGGCGGCCCGCCGCGCTCCTGGCCAGCATCGAGCGGAGCCTCAAGCGCCTGGCCACCGACCACCTCGACCTGATCCAGCTCCACAGCTGTTCGGTGGCAGAGCTTCGCAAGGGAGACGTCATCACGGCGCTCGAGCAGGCGCGAGATCGGGGCTGGACACGGTATATCGGCTATAGCGGAGACGGCGAGGCGGCGCGCTACGCGATCGAGTGCGGCCGCTTCGACACGCTCCAGACCTCGGTGAGCATCGCGGACCAGGAGGCCCTCGACCTCACGCTGCCTCTGGCCCGAGCGCGAGAAATGGGAGTCATCGCCAAGCGGCCCCTGGCCAATGCCGCCTGGCGGTACCCTCGAAAGCCCGCCGAGCCCTACTACCAGGCCTACTGGTCCCGCCTGCGGGCCCTCGATTTTCCCTTCCTCAAGAAAGGGCCGGACGCCGTCGCGTCCACCGCGCTCCGCTTCACCATCGCCGTGGCGGGCGTCCACACGGCCATCGTGGGCACGACAAAGCCAGAGCGCTGGCCGCACAACGCCGCCCTGCTCGACGCGGGCACCCTGCCCGCCAAGGAGTTCGAGGCCATCCGCGCCAGGTGGCGCGAGGCCGCCAACGCCTCGTGGACAGGGCAGACCTGAGCTCGGCGCCGCCCCCGGCTCGCCCGAACTATTCACGAGCGCGCGTACCGCATCCCGGCCTCCCCTCACCCTGCCCTCGCCCCCTTCGGGGGCGAGGGATCAAAATGAATCCCTCTCCCTCTCCGAGGGAGAGGGCCGCAGTTCGAGCTGAAGGGCGCAGCCCTGAGGCGAGGGCTGAGTAGATCAGGGTGGCGTTGTCTCGCGAATAGTCCCGGTTAGGACTTCGGGGGCGCGTGCTTGCCCGTGAGCTGGGGCGTTGTCCCTTCGAGCTTCTTCTCCTGACGGTCCAGCCGGGTTTCCCTGGCCCAGGTACGCTTCAAGTCGTCGCGCACGTTGAGGCGCAGCCGCCCCAGCCCTTCCGTCTCCAGCTCGATGCGATCGCCGTCCTGAAAGGCGCTGAGCCCGCGATGGTTGGTGCCCGTGGCAACCACATCACCCGGCTCGAGGGGATGAATGGAGCTGACCCACTCGATGCATCGCGGGATCTTGTGCGCCATGTCGCTTGTATTGAAGTTCTGCTTGAGGGTGCCGTTCACCCAGAGGCGAATCTGAAGCTTGTGGGGGTCGGGCACCTCGTCGGCCGTGACCAGATACGGCCCCATGGGGGCAAACGTGTCGCGTGACTTCATCTGGTAGAAGGTATTCCCGGGGGGGAGCAGCCCCCGCGCCGATCCGTCGATGAAGTTGAGATAGCCGAAGACATAGCTCATGGCCTCCGCGGCGGGCACCCGCGAGGCGTGCTTGCCGATGACGAGCGCCATCTCCGCCTCGCCCTCGAAGATGGTGGCGGGGACATCGGGGAGGACCATGGTGTCGCCATCGCCGATCACGGCGTGAGGCGACTTGTGGAACGCGTTGATAGGGGCCGGCTCGGACCGGGTCCCGTCCTCCATGTAGTTCACGGCCATGGCCACGATGTTGTAGGGCTTGGGCACGGGCGGCCTGATGCGCAGCTGAGCCACGGGGATCCCCTTGCCGCGGGCGGCCGCTTCTTCCAGCGGTCGCCGATACTCGGCGAACCGAGCGAGGAGGCCGCTCATGAGCTCGTGCGGCGCATTGTGGGGAATCGATTTCACCGCGTCCGAGACGTCCACCACGGCATCGGCCTTGAGCACGCCCAGCTTGAAGTCGTCGAAGAACAGGATCTTCACGGTTTCACCCCCGTCATGTGTTGGACTGCGGCCCGGTGACTGTCGAGCAGGCCCGGCACGCGCTGGGGATCCGTCCGTCCCCAGCCGCATTCCGAGGCCACCCCGAAGACGTCGACGACATCGCGCGCGACCTTGATGCGCGCCCCGTCACCCGCGCGGTCGTCGTGGTGTATGAGGCCGAGGTAGAGCGCGCTCTCCCCGAAGCCGTCGAGCTCCCCGAGCGGGCGGAAATAGGCGGCATCCGCACGGTGCCGGGGCACGGGCATGTGGAGGAAGTCGATGCCCCGGGCCAGAGCCTGGCGCACTCCATTAGCCATCTCCACCATGACGGCCATGTCGCGCGGCATCACCAGATGCTCGTCCGCGGGCGAGCCATAGCAGAGGTGATAGCCCATCTCGACGGTGGAGGGGACCGCATCGCCGAGCCGCGCGAGCTCGGCCACGATCTGCCGCTTGTAGTCCCCCGGCCGCTCGGCGAAGAATCCCTCGTAGACCAGCACCTCCTGGCAGACATCCCACTGGATGGCGAGCTGCCCGGCGGGAATCGACGCCACGATCTCCGCGAGCGCGTGTCTGAGCGCGCGCTCATAGGTCGGCAGATAGGCTTCGCGCGCTTTCGGGCTCACGTACATGTAGCCGCTGGCCATGGGCGTGGGGAGACAGACCTGGAAGCGCGTGCCCGCGGGAATTGCCCCTTCGCCCTGCAGCCGCCGGAACACATCGTAGGAGGCGCGCGCGGCCTGCGCATAGCCGGTCTCGAAGGCCACCCCGTCGGGATCGATGTCCGCGCGAAAGCGGAGGAGGGGCATCTCGCGCAAGAGCTTGCCGTCCCACTGTCTGAGCGCGAAGAGAGGAACGGTGGGGTCGATCTCCATGGCCGGATGGTTCTTGAGCATGATGCTTTGAAAGAAGATCCATCGCCGGCGCTCCCCCGTCTCTCCGTCCGGTATCCGCGGCAGAAAGGGCCCGAGGGCGGCCGCCACGGTCCGGAGCACCGCCTCGGCATCGGCCAGCGGTACGCTGCCGATGAGATGCGCCTCGCCGCTGGGTCGCCCGGAAGTGGCCATGGCCAAGGCTCGCGTCCAGCAGTATAACCTTCTGTGCGGACCGGCAATCGACCAGGAATCGGGGCCTCGGAGCCCGGGCCCGGTCAGGGAGGGACGATGGAGCTCGGGATCTTCGATCATCTGGACCGGCGGGAGGCGCCCCTCGACGAGTTCTACGAGAGCCGGCTTCGCCTGCTCGAGCGATACGATGCCGCCGGCTTCTACTCGTACCATCTGGCCGAGCATCACGCGACACCGCTCGGGCTGGCTCCCGTGCCCGGAATCTTCCTCGCCGCGGCCACCCAACGGACCCGCCGCATTCGTCTCGGCCCGTGCGTGTACTGCCTGCCCCTCTATGATCCGCTGCGCCTCATCGAAGAGGTCTGCATGCTCGATCAGCTCTCGCGCGGGCGCTTCGACTTCGGGGTGGGGCGGGGGATCGTGCCCTACGAGATGGCCTACTTCAACCTGCATCACCTCGAGACGGAGGAGATCTACCGGGAGGCGCTCGAGGTCATCCTCCAGGGTCTCACGAGCGACGTGCTGGACCACCGGGGGGCGCGCTACACCTACCGCAAAGTGCCCATGATCCTCCGCCCCGTTCAGCAGCCGCATCCCCCTCTCTGGTATGGCCTCGGCCACGCGGCGGGGGCGGAGTGGGCGGCCACCAACAAGGTGCACGTGATCAGCAATGGCCCCTCGGAGGTGACGAAGTCTCTCTTCGATCGCTACGTCGAAGTGTGGGAGCGCAAGCACGGGGGAGCGCCCATGCCGAAGCTCGGCATCTCGCGGCACATCGTGGTGGGCCGCACCGATGCCCAGGCGGAAGCCCTGGCCCGGTCGAACTATGCCGTGTGGTACGCGAACCTGACCAAGCTCTGGCGCGATTTCGGAGCCACGCCGATCCGCTTCGCTCGGGATTTCGACGAGGCCCGCCAGCGCGGCATCGCCTTCGCGGGCACGCCGGCCCGCGTCAGGGAGGAGGTCGAGAAGCAGATCGCCGAGAGCACATGCACCTACTTCGTCTGCCGGCTCATGTTCGGCAACATGAGCGAGGCGGAGGCCACCGCCTCCATCGATCTCTTCACAGAAGAGGTCATGCCCCACCTCGCCAAGCTTCCCTCGGCGCGTTCGTGACGCGAGCCTATTCCACGGGCACGAAGATACAGTGACGCAGCTTCCCGTCGATGGCCTTCGAAAGGTGGCCCTTGCCCGTGGTGTCCTCGACCAGGATCACCTCGCCGGCCCCGATGACGCGGCTCTCGCCATCGCTGGCCGTGATCTGGACCCCGGCGTCGAGGTTGATGATGTACTGGCGGCGGGGCGCGGGATGCCAGTCCAGATCATAGGTGGGCGGCACCTGCCGGAAGATGATCCCGGTGGCGGGGAGACGCTTGGAGAGCTTGCCCCCGCGCGTCTCTTCGGCCCACTCGACGTCGATATCCCGGAAATGCGACTGCCCGCTCGTATCCGTGTACAGGTTATGGATGCGCATGCACGCTCCTCGTCACGGGCGCTTGACAGCCGTGAGTTCATGGTGAACGATGCGTGAGCCGCCGGGCTTTCCCGCGGACGACGCTATCGGAGGTGGGTCGTGAGCGCAAGCAGATATGTACTCGAGTTCGGCATGGGCGTGGATGTCCATGGCAACGACTCGACCAAGGCGGCCTGCCGCGCCGTGTCGGACGCCATCCGCCACTCGAGCCTGCCCTTCTTCCAGGATGTCCGCGAGCGGGGGGGCAAGATGCTCGTGGACGTGACGGTCGGCGTTCCCGACCCCGGCTCGGTCAAGATCGACGTCGTCCAGCGCGAGCTTCCGCACGGTGAGGTGACCGTCCGCCCCGTGAGCGGCGGCCTGCGCGTGACGGGTGCCGATACCATCATCGCGTGCGCGGCCATCACCGTCAGCGTGGAGTATCCGACATGACCACGGCCACCACGGGCATCGGGCTGAAGCGTCTGCAGCATCTGGTCTTGTGGGTGTCGAACGTCGAGCGCAGCGTGCGCTTCTATCGCGACCTCCTCGGCTTCGAGGTGAAGACGCAGTCCCCGCGCGCGGCCTTTCTGAGGATCCCCGGCAGTCCCGACGACCATCACCTGGGCCTCTTCGAGCACCCGGGCGTGCCCGGACCCGATGAGCGCGTGGCCCGCATGTACCATTCCGCCTGGGAGGTCGGCGAGATCACCGACCTCGTGCGCGCGCGAGACCGGCTCCTCGAGGCGGGCGCCCTCGTCGGCGCCTCGAACCACGGGGTGAGCCTGTCGCTCTACGCCAAGGACCCGGACGGGCTGGAGTTCGAGATTTTCTGGACAGTGCCCGGCGGCACCTCGATTGGGACCAGGGAGCTGGACCTCGAGGGCGAGCTCGCCCGGCGCGGCATCACCAACTAGATCCCACAGGAGGAGACCACGACATGGCGCAGCTGAGAATTCCCCTGGACGAGAAGCGCTTCAACACGGGCCTGAGCTGGAAGGACTACCTGGCCCAGATGGGCGACACCAAGCCCCGCACGGAAGAGAACTACTCCAAGGCCGGCCTCACCGATGACGAGCGCAAGTTCTTTTCCGGCATTGGCCAGGTCAAGTACGTGCTCATGATGGCCGAGAACTGGTGCGGCGACGTCCATCGCAACTCCCCGATGATCGCGCGCATCGTCGAGGCCATGCCGGGGGCCGAGATGCGCGTGCTCCTGCGCGACCAGCACCCCGACCTGACCGAGTGCTTCCTGAACAACGGCTACCGCTCCATTCCCATCGTGGTCTTCTTCGACAAGGACTGGAACGAGGTCGGACGATGGATCGAGCGGGCCGGCGCCGCCACTCAGCGCTCGTTCGCCATCCGCGCCGCTACGCTTGATGCCGCGCCGGCCGACAACAAGGAGAAGCAGGACGCGGCCATGGCGGAATTCCGCAAGCAGGTCCAGGGCACGTATGACACGGCCCCCGACAAGAGCTTGTGGCGGGAGACGGCCAAGGAAGTCCGGCAAGTGCTGGAGCAGCGCCTGGGGCTCGCCGCCAAGAAGTAAAGGAGGCGCTCGCCTCCGCTGATCGAGTGTCACGCCCCCGTCCCGCCCGGGGGAGCGCTCACGCGCTTTCCGGGCGGGACGAGTCCGCGCTCCGAAGAACCCTCGCCCGAGCTGGTCGCACGCGGTGAGTCGAAAGCAGTGTGTGGTATCCTACCCCCGTCGGGATTTGGGTCGTATCACAGACGTAACTTGCCGGAACTACGTGACGAGTATGGGTCGAGGGCTGAGTTGATCTTCGAGCCGAGACGGTGCCGACGAGCCGAGGGCTGAGAAGATGAGGGGAGCATGAAGAGCTTCGCGTCGCGCTACATCGCACTGCTTTGGCTCCTCGCGGTGCTCAGTCTCGTGGGTTGGTTCATCTGGAACTCCGACCTGGCCGGCTGGATCCTCGTTGTGTTGGTCGTGGGGCTCATGGTCTGGCAGCTCACGAGCCGCGAGCGCAGCGGGCGGGGCGGAGGAGCGAGGTCCAAGAGCCAGCGCCTGCCCGACGAGCCCACTCCATGAGAGGGGTCCGCGTCCCCGCGCTCGCGCTCTCGATGGCCCTGCTCCTCGGCTCCGTCGCGGCCTGGGCGCAGCCCGAGAGAGCCAGCGAGCCGTCGACCCGCTGCTCGAGCTATGCGGTCGGCACCAACACGCAGACCGAATGTCAGCGCGCGGCGGGTCCCGCCACCTCACCGGCCATCCACTGCACCAGCTCGAAGACGGGCACCGACACGCATGTCGAGTGCGCGCCCGTCGCCGCTCCCATCGTCATGGGAACGAGGCGCCCCGAGGCCTCACGGGCGCTTCCCGCCATGCCCGCCCCGCCCATGCGCTGCTCCAGCTACGCGATCGGCTCCTCCGTCTACACCGACTGCCGCTAGCGCGCATGCCCCGCCGGTGCCATTGGGCCCGCGGCGAGCCCGACACCACTCAGCCCTCGCCTCGCCGGTCTCCTCGCCTGCGGCTCGTCGGCACCGTCTCGGCTCGAACGACCACTGCGTATCACGACCTCGAATGGGGCGTCCCGGTGCGTGACGACCGCCGGCTCTTCGAGCTCCTCGTCCTCGAGGGCGCCCAGGCCGGACTCAGCTGGTCGACCATCCTGGCCAGACGCGCGGGGTACCGGCACGCCTTCGCGCGCTTCGATGTCGCGCGGGTGGCCCGCTTCAGGCCGGCCGTGATCGGCCGCCTGCTGCGTGACCCCGGCATCATCCGGCACCGTGGCAAGATCGAGAGCGCGATCGGCAACGCGCGGGCCGTTCTTGCCGTCCAGCGCGAGCACGGCAGCTTCGCCGCGTATCTCTGGGATTTCGTCGGCGGCCGGCCGCTCGACAACCGCCGGCGCTCACCCGGCCAGGTGCCGGCCCAGACGCCGCTCTCCCAGGCGCTGTCGCGCGATCTCAAGCGGCGCGGCTTCACCTTCGTCGGCCCCACGACCTGCTATGCCTTCATGCAGGCGGTCGGGCTCGTCAACGATCACCTCACCTCATGCTTCCGCTACGCGCCCGTCCGCCGTCTCGCGGCGAGGCGAGGCGGAGCACGGCACCGAAAGCATGCTTGAGATCGCGGTGCGGGCCGTCTAGACTGACCGTGTGCTGACCACGATGTCGCATGGCGAGTGACCGCGGGCCGATGGGCGGCATCCTCCGCTTTCTCGGATTGAGTGGCGCCCCGGAGGACTCGGCGCCGCGCGCGGTCATCTCGGCGGGCCTGAGCGATCCCTCCGATCCCGGGCGCGCGGTCCTGGGCAGCGGCCTCTCCCTTCGCGGCGAGATCACGGGGGAAGGTGACTTCCACGTTTACGGACGCTTCGAGGGCGAGATCGACGTCTCCGGACGCGTGGTGGTGGCCGAGAGCTCCGAGGTGGACGCCAATGTCAACGCCGCCTCCATCGTCATCGCGGGCAAGGTTCGCGGCAATCTCTCGGCCACCACGCGCCTCGACATCCTTCCCACCGGCGTGCTGACGGGCACCCTCAAGGCGGGCAGCTTCTCGGCGGCCGAGGGCGCCTCCGTCAAGGGCGAGATCTGGCTCGAGCGTGCGCAGCACAGCCGCCCGAGCGATGGACGAGGCCTCGGCTCCCCGGAGGAGCCAAGGTGAGCGAGCTCCTGGCCGCCCTCCAGGCATCCCGCTGGGGCCGCTGGGCGGGCCTGGCGCTCCTGGCCCTCGCCCTCGTCGGTCTCGGCTGGGGTGGCTGGATGCTCTGGAGCACGCGCGCGGAGTCTCACGGGGCCGTGGCGCTGGCCCAGGCTCGGCTGCTCCTGGCCCAGGCGCAGGCCCCCAACGCGGCGCCTGGCGCCGAGGGGCGCGCCCAGAAAGCCCTCGAGGAGGTCGTCGCGGACTTCCCGAGGCTGAGCTCGGGAGCCCAGGCTGCGTATCAGCTTGGCAATCTCCGGTTCGCCGCCGGGCAATACCCTCAGGCTCGCGCGGCCTTCCAGATCGCCAAAGCCCGGGCGCGCTCGACGAGCCTGGTCAGCCTGGCTTCCTTGGGCATCGGCTTCACCTTCGAAGCGGAAAAGAACTATGAAGCGGCCGAGAAGAGCTACTCCGAAACCATCAAGGGCGCCGGCCCCAAGGACTTCCTCTACGAAGAAGCCATGTCGGACATGGCCCGGGTCCAGGAGCTAGGTGGCAAGCGCGCCGCGGCGGTCGAGACCTATCAGAAGATCCTGAAAGAGCTGCCTGATGGTCGACGCGCCGAGGAGATGCGAGCGCGCGTGGCCATGCTTCAGTCCCCAATCAAACCGTAGTCTCAGGAAGCTAACCCGAAGATATTGCACCCTTCCTGCTATGTCTGATAAGAGGCATTATGTCAACCATGCTTCTACCATGATCCGGGCAACTCTCCGAAGACTCCCCCGTCAATCCAGGATGGTGGCCGTCAGGATGAAGCTCGACTCGCTGGCCGACTGCTGCTGGCTGTAGCCGAGGATCTGGCGGGTGACCTGATTGATCCCGCGCGTGGCGCCGCCCACGCGCATGGCGCGGCCATTGGGCACGATGACGTCGGTCACCGCCTCGTTGAACTCGATGCTGCCGCCGCCGTCCGGGGTGAAGTAGCTGACCTGGGGGACGAGGCGCACCCGGATCTGGCCCTTGGGAAGAATGGTCGGATTGACCACGAGGGTCGTCCCCACGCGCTGCCAGGCCGTCCCCTGCGCGATGTATCCCTGCCCGGTCGCGTAGTCCCGGAACCACGAGATCGCGGTGTAGGGCACCTCGCTCGCCACCATCATGCTCGCCGTGCCGCCGTCCTGGACGACGGTGAACACGCCATTGGTCCGCGTGGTGCGAGTCGTCGTGTCGTCGACGGCGAGACCGCCGCGGGCCCGCGGCTTCTTGCCGTCCTCGATGACGATGCCGCCCTGCCCCTGCGCGCCCTGGCGCGAGGCCTGGCTCTGCTGCTGGAACTCGAGGACGACCTTGACCTGACGGCCCGTCTGGGCGCCCGCAGGCATGCCGGTGGTCAGGATGAACGCGATGACCAGGAGCGGCGGGAAGCGCACGAGCCCTACCCCGGGATCTGCCCCTCTTCGGGCAGCTTGTCCCAGACCGGCTTCCACTCGGGCGGGTGGAGTCCCACCGCCTCGGCCTTGTCCTTGACCTCGGCCGCGAAGGCCTGGCGCACCTCGTCGTTGTCCCGGACCTTGAGGCGGTACTTGCGATACACGGCGTTCTTGGCCGTGCGCGGGCGGCCGAAGATGTTCATGGTGCGGATGTACCACTTCTCGAACGTCTTCTGCGCCTCGTCGCGGGTCGAGGGGTCCTCGGCGAGCTTCTTGACCCAGAACTCCCCGTGGCGAATGTGGAACTTCTCCTCCTTGAAGATGCCCTCGATGGCCCGCACCCAGGGCCCGTAGGAGCAGTGCCGCACGTCTTCGAGCTGGTGCCCCGCCCCGCGGTCCATGCAGAAATTGAAGAAGGTGAAATCGGCCCAGGTATCGATGGGGTAGTAGAAGATGTTGACGCGCTTGTCGTCGGTGATCCGGGTCGTCCCGATATCGGCCGAATCGTCGATCCGCATGGCCAGGGCCTCGTCGTGAGCCTTGACGTGGGCCTGCACGTCCACCCCCAGATCGCCGAGCAGCCCGTACATCACGGCGGCGTGGCGATGCTCGTCCTTGACGATCTGCGCGACCACGTGCTTCTCCTCCACGTCAGGGGCCTTCATGATCCACGGGACATAGCCGTAGCCGCCGGACAGCTCCGAGTCAGCCTGCATGGTCATGAGGTGGATCAGGTTCTTCTGGTACTCCTCCGTCATCTCTTCGGCCGCCTCGATGCGCTCGCCGCGCTCGATCCGGGCCAGGAGCTCCGCCTCCGTCACGCGCCCGCTCATGTCATCTCCTTTCCACCACGCGCACCGCCTTGCCCTCGCTGCGAGGAATGGTCTTGGGCGGTACGATGACCACGGCCAGATTGAGCCCCAGATGGCCCCGGAGCCTCTCCCCTACCCGCGCGGACAGCCTCTGCACCTCGGGCCGCGATGGGTCGAAGCCGCCCCAGGCACGCACGCGGGCCTCGGCGGGCTCCACGTGCACCTCGAGGGTGGGAAAGCCGGCCGTGCGGTCCACCACCAGCTGATAATGCGGCGCCAGCTCGTCCAGCGTCAACAAGGCCGCCTCGAGCTGGGAGGGATAGACGTTGACGCCTTTGATCACGAGCATGTCGTCCACCCGGCCCTTGATCCGCGCGATCCGCGCCGTGGTCCGCCCGCATCGACAGGGCGTGGCATCGAGGCTGGTCAGGTCGCCCGTCCGGTAGCGGATCATGGGCAGCGCTTCCTTGGTGAGACACGTCAGAACCAGCTCGCCCTCGGCACCCTCGGGCCGCGGCTCGCCCGAGACGGGGTCGATGATCTCGGGCAGAAAGTGATCTTCGTTGAGGTGAAGCCCGTCGCGCGCCTCCGCGCATTCCATGGCCACCCCCGGGCCGATGATCTCGCTCAGCCCATAGCAGTCCACCGCGCAGAGCCCCCAGAGCGCCTCGAGTTGCTGCCGCATCGCCTCGGTCCACGGCTCGGCGCCGAAGATGCCGTACCTCACCCCCACCGCGCGGGGGTCGAGTCCCTGCTCCCTCATGGTCTCACCGATGTGGAGGGCGAACGAAGGTGTGCAGGCCAGACCCTGCGGGGAGAAATCCTGGAGGAGCAGGATTTGCCGGAGGGTGTTGCCGGAGGAGACGGGCACCACCGTCATGCCCATGTGCTCGGCGCCGTCGTGAACGCCCAGGCCCCCCGTGAAGAGGCCGTAGCCGTAGGCAATCTGAATCAGGTGCCCGGGCTCGGCGCCGGCCAGGGCCAGCGAGCGCGCCATGACCTCGCGCCACGTCTCGAGGTCGCGCCGCGTATAGCCGACCACGGTGGGCTTGCCCTTGGTGCCCGAGGAGGCGTGCACGCGGATGAGGGCCTCGCGCGGGACGGCGAAGAGGCCCCAGGGGTACTGGTCGCGGAGATGGCTCTTTCGCGTGAAGGGCAGTCGCGCCAGATCGTCGAGGCTCTTGATGGTGGCGGGATCCACGGCGGCCGCCGCGAAGGCTTCGTGATAGAACGGCACGCGCTCGCTCGCCCAGGCCGTGGCGTGGCGCACCCGCTCGAGCTGGAGCTCGCGGAGGGCCGCGCGCGACATGGTTTCCGCCGCCCGATTCCAGATCATGGCGAGGTTAGCCGAGCGTCACGCGCGTCACCAGCCACCCCTGACGCGCCACGAAGCGCATGATGCTCTCGATGAGCCGCACGTCCGCACCCGCGTCCAGGCTCACGCGGTCGGGTAGCACGTGGCGTACCTCGGGGTACGAGATCAGCACACGCAGGAGGGTCCGCACGCGGGGATCCGGGGAGAGGAAGCCTCGGCGACCGGGATCGCCCGGTCCAGGATGCCAGTCGGGCTGGAAAGAAGCCTGGAGGGTCTGCGTGGTCGCCGCCGGGCTCACCGCCGACGCTCGAGGGGCGTTCGCCGGTTCTCCAGCCGGCTCAGCCGGCTCCCCAGCACGCTTAGATAGTGGCCGGCCATGGCGGCGACCTGCCGGACGGCGGAGAACTCGGTCTCCGCGCAGGCCCGCGCCGACCGCGACATGCTCTCGCGCCGCGCCGGATCGAGAAGGAGGCCGATGGCGGCGTCGGCCAGATCCGCGGCGTCGCCTTTGGTCAGGAGTCCCGTCTCCCCGTCCCGGATCACCTCGTCGACTCCCGAGGCCCTGACGGCCACCGCGGGCAGCCCGCAGGCATGCGCCTCGGCGAGGACGAGGCCCTGCGTCTCGGTCTCGGAGGCGAAGAGGAAGAGATCGGCCGCCTGGTAATAGGGGGGAAGCTCCTCGCGCGGGACACCGCCCAGGAAGTGGATGCGCTCGTGCGCGGGGCTGCCCGCCGCCCGTCGCTCGAGCGGCCCGACATGGCTCCCCTGACCCACCAAGATCAGTCGCGCTCCCGAGACCGCCTCCGCGATGGAGCCGAAGGCCTCGATGATCCGCTCCACGCTCTTCTCGCGGTCGAGCCGCCCGACGTAGAGACAGATGGGCGCGTCGGGGGGAAGGCCAAGGCGCCGCCGCGCCGCCTCTCGCTCTCCGGGGCGAAAGCGGTCGAGGTCCACTCCCGTGGGCACCACGACCACCGGGGCCCGCACCCCTCTCGACACGAGCACCTGCCCGATGCTGGCCGAGGGCGCCACCACCAGATCCGTCGCGTCCGCGAACCGGCACGAGAGCCGGACGGCCAGGGCGGCCACGAGCCTCTCGGGTAGCGGCACGTAGTGCGCGTACTTCTCATAGCGCGTGTGGTAGGTGAACACGATGGGCCGCCCGGCTCTTGAAGCCAGTCGCCGGGCGGCCGGGCCCAGGAGAAAGGGGTGCTGGGCGTGGAAGATCTCGAGCCCGAGCTCGCGCGCCGTGCGCGCGAGGCGCGGCGAGAGCGGCAGGGGCAGGGCGAAGCCAGGATAGGTCGGCGCCGGCACCGATGGGTAGCGAAAGACGAAGGCCGGCTCGGGAAGCGGCCGGGCAGGCGCGGGCGCGAAGACCCAGGCCCGATGGCCGAGGGCGTCGAGGCCCTCGCGCAGGGTCTCTACCGCGGTGGTGACGCCGCCGCGGAAGGGAAGGTAGTTGTTGGTGAAGAGACCGACGCGCATCCGTTATTCATCCTGAGCGCCGGGCTCTTTTCCGCGCTCGATCTTGCCGAAGTCGCCGGGCTTGATCGAATCGAGCCAGGTCTTGATGGTCGCCTGGTCCTCGGCGAGCCCCTTGCCGAGGTCCCGCTCTTTGGTCACCTCGACGCTCTTGGCTTTGACCACGACCTCCTCGTCCACGAAGATCGACGCGCCCACGCGCAGGGCGAGGGCGATGGCGTCGGAGGGACGCGAGTCGACGGTGATCTCGGCCGAGCCGAGCTGGAGGTGGATGACGGCGTAGAACGTGTTCTCGCGAAGGTCGTTGACCACGACCTTGACCACCCGGGCGTCGAGCGACTCGAGGATGTTCTTGATCAGATCATGGGTCATGGGGCGCGCCGTGGTGATCTTCTCGAGCTCGAGGGCGATGGCGTTGGCCTCGAAGAGGCCGACCCAGATGGGCAGCGAGCGCTTCTCCTCCTCGTCGCGCAGGATGATGATGGGCATGTTCGACAGGGGATCGAGGGCGAGCTGCTTCACTTTCATTTCGAGAAACATGCCGTCCCCCCTGCGCCGCGGCTACACCGCGGCGGTGGCCAGCACGCGCCCCTCGGCACCCGCGCCGGCGAGTTCGCCGCGCAGACTGTGGGGCAGCGCCTGGGTGATCAGCACCGGCACGACCTCGCCGAGGAGACGGCGGCCGTGGGCGTCGAAGTTCACGACTCGGTTGCAGCGCGTGCGCCCCGTGGCCTCCTGGGGATTCTTCCGCGAGACACCGTCGACGAGGATGGGCAGGACCCGGCCCTCGAGGGCCCGGCTCCGGGCGGCGCCCACGCGCGTGGCCACCTCCAGGAGACGGCTGTTCCGCCTCGCCTTGATCTCCTCGGAAACTTGATCAGGCATGGTGGCGGCCGGAGTCCCCGGCCGGCGGGAGTAGCGGAAGATGAAGGCATTGTCGTAGCGGATGCGTTCGACCATCCCGACCGTCTGCTCGAAGTCCGCCTCCTCCTCTCCCGGGAATCCCACGATGAGGTCGGTGGAGAGGGCGATGCCCGGTACGGTGTCCTCGAGCTCCGCGATCAGCTCGAGGTAGCGGGCTCGCGTGTACCCGCGGTGCATGCGGTCGAGCACGCGGTCCGAGCCGGACTGGAGCGGCAGGTGCAGGTACTCGACCACCTTGGGCACATCCTGGATGGCGCGGATGAGGCGCGGGGTCAGGTTGTACGGGTTGGAGGTCGTGAAGCGGATGCGCTCGATTCCCTCGACCTCGTTGACGAGCTCGAGAAGCTCGGCCAGATCCGTGGCGGGGGTCAGGTCGCGTCCATAGGCATTGACGGTCTGCCCCAGCAGTGTCACTTCGCGTACGCCCGCGGCGGCCAGCTCCCGGACCTCGGCGACGATGGAGGCGGGCGAATGGCTCCGCTCGCGTCCCCGCGTCACCGGCACCACGCAGAACGTGCACCCTTTCTCGCAGCCCTCCATCACGGTGACGAAGGCCTTGAGCTGCCCCGGACCGGCGGACCGCGCGGTGATCTTGACGAGCGGCGCCTCGCCCGTCTCCAGGACGGGCGCGCCCGTCGCGCGGGCGCGCGCCACCAACTCTCCCACGCGCGAGACCGCGGCCGAGCCGAAGACCAGATCCACCGAGGGCGCGCGCTCCTGGATCCTCCCCTGCCAGAGCTGGGCCATGCAGCCCATGACCCCGATCATGACATGGGGCCGCTCGCGCTTCAGGTGCTTGAGCTCGCCCAGGCGCGAGAAGACCTTGTCCTCGCACTTCTCGCGGATGGCGCAGGTGTTGAGCAGGATCAGATCGGCATCCTCGGCTCGCTCGGTCAGCTCGTAACGCTCATCTCGCAGCAGACCCGCGACGCGCTCGGAGTCGTACTCGTTCATCTGACAGCCGTAGGTGATCAAATGAAGTTTTGGCATAAAAGACCGACACTTACGTTAGCATTCGCACCTGGGCCTGTCAAACCGGCGAGGCTCAGACCGATTCTTCGAACACGCCGATCCGGCGGAATTTGTCGGCCCGCTGGGAGACGAGCTCGCTCGGAGAGAGCGAGCGGAGCTCCCAGAGGGAGTCGCGGAGCGCAGAGCGCAGATTGGCCGCGGTCTCCTCCCAGTTCCGATGCGCGCCCCCCACCGGCTCCGGCACGACACCGTCGATGACGCCCAGGCTCTTGAGCTCCGGCGCCGTGATGCGCATGAGCTCGGCGGCCTCCGGCGCTTTCGTGGCCTCGCCCCAGAGGATGGCCGCGCAGCCTTCGGGCGAGATGACCGAGTAGACCCCGTACTCCAGCATGAGCACCCGATTGCCCACGCCGATGGCGAGGGCCCCCCCGCTTCCGCCCTCGCCGGTGACCACGCAGACAATGGGCGTCCCGAATCCAGCCATCTCGCGGAGATTGCGCGCGATGGCTTCGGCCTGGCCGCGCTCCTCGGCGCCCAGGCCCGGATAGGCGCCGGGCGTATCGATGAAGGTCAGGATGGGCTTGCCGAACTTCGCCCCCAGCTCCATCAGCCGCAGGGCCTTGCGATAGCCCTCCGGGTGCGGCATGCCGAAGTTCCGCGCGATGTTCTCCCGCGTGTCACGCCCCTTCTGGTGACCGAGCACCACCACGGGCTGACCCTCGAAGCGGGCGAGCCCGCCCACGATGGCCTTGTCGTCGCCGAAGACGCGATCGCCGTGGAGCTCGATGAAGTCGTCGAGGAGGAGACGGAAGAAGTCGAGGGTGTGCGGACGCTTCGGGTGACGGGCGAGCTGCGTGCGCTGCCAGGGCGTCAGGGAGCCATAGACCTTCTGCTGGAGGCGCCGGAGGCGCTCCTCGAGACGATGGATCTCGTCGCGGGCGCCCTGCGGGTTCTCCGACGCGCGAAGCTCCGCGATCCGGTTCTCGAGCTCCAGGAGTGGCCGCTCGAACTCAAGCTCGTCCCGCATACTCGACGAGTATACTGCCGGGGCCAAGCACGCCTTCGACTTTCCCCAGCAGCGCCTCGTCGGCCAGCACGGATAGCCCCTTGGCCCGGACCACGACCTCCTGCTCGTCCAGGAGGACGTGGACGAAGAGCGGCGTCGGCCCGGGATGGGCTTCGCAGATCCCGCGCACGGAGGCCAGGAGGGCCGGCGCCTCCGCCACCCCCGCCCGCACTCTGATCCGGCACGTCTGCGCGCTCTCGAGGCTGGCCGCGCCGTTTCCGGGTCCGGCGGCCCGCTCCCCGCCCGCGCGGACCTGGGCGACGGTCGGCTCGTCCAGCGGCTTGACCTCCTCGGTGAGGACGACGCGACCCTTGTCGCTGTCGTCGATGCGACCGCGTACGAGCACGGGTCCGCGGTCACGGAGGGCCACCGCACACGCCCGATACGGCTCGGGAAAGATCGTGAGCGGCACCGAGCCGTCCACCAGCTCGAGCGTGGCGAAGGCCATGCGATTGCCGCTCTTGGTGGAATTCTCCTGGAGCGCGCTCACCAGTCCGAGGAGGAGCACACGCGAGGCAACGGGCAAGGTGGCCAGCTCGGCGGCCGAGACGGCCCCGAGACGCCCCGCCACCTCGCGAAACTCGTCGAGCGGGTGCCCTGATAGATAGAAGCCGAGCACATCCTTCTCGTAGGCCAGGAGCTCCTCGCGCGGCCACTCCGCCACCTGCGAATCGGGTCGCGGCACCGGCGCCGAGGCGTCCGTGCGCGGCGAGGTGAGAGACTCGAAGAGGGAGCCCTGCCCCTCCTCCCGATCGCGCTGGCTACGCTGCCCCGCCTCCATGGCCTGGTCCAGCCCCGACAGAAGTCCGGCGCGCGTGTCCCCCAGCGAGTCGAAGGCGCCCGCCTTGATCAGGCTCTCCACGACGCGTCGATTGACGAGCCGAAGATCGACGCGGCCGCAGAAATCGGCCAGGCCCGCGAAAGCTCCCGCCTCGCGCGCCTTGGTGATCGACTCGATGGCCGTGGTCCCCACGTTCTTGATGGCGGCCAGGCCGAAGTGAATGGTGTCGCCGAGCACGGTGAAGCGCGCGCCCGAGACGCCGACGGCGGGCGGCTCCACCCGGAGCCCCATGCTGCGGCATTCCTCCATGTACTGGACGATCTTGTCCGTCTTCTCCATCTCCGACGTGAGCAGAGCGGCCATGAACTCGACAGGATGGTTCGCCTTGAGGTACGCGGTCTGGTAGGCGACGAGGCCGTAGCACGCGCCGTGCGAATTGTGAACGGCCATACCATTGGCGAGAAAGCTCGCAGCTCCAGGGACTTCGAAGTCGTACGTCGCCTCTTCACCCTCGAGGCTGAAGCTTCGCGCGCGTGACCAAGCGGTGGGCGTTTCCGTCAGGGCGGCGAGGGCCGGTGAGTCTAACCGTTGAGCGAGGAAGGCGAGCGTGTCCCTTCGGATGCCTCGCTTGCGCCTATCTGCGAAGAGCAGGCCCCCCGAGATCCCGAGGGCGCGATACCCGGCGCGCAGACTCGGGAAGGCCTTGAGGACCGCCTCGCGAAGCGGCTCGAGATATATCTCTTTGGGCACCACATCCACGGTTCCTCGCGCGAGGAGCCTGGGCCAACCCTCGGACGAATCGGCGAGCCTTTCGAGCGCCTGGCGTTTCTGCACGAGCAGATGGGCGCCGACCGCGGTTCTGAATCGAGCGAACATGGCGCGGCCGCCGAGGAGGTTGACCGTGAAGCCCTGACGCCGGCCGCCACGGTAGGAGAAGCTCTTCGTGTGGATGGTGGCGGAGAGTCCAAGCTTGAGCAGCAAACGCCTGACGTCTTCGGCCAGCCCTTGGGAAGAGGTGGCGTAGAAGATCGACCGCGTCTTCTCGTGGATGCACCCATCACCCTGGAAGAGTTTGGCCACCAGCACGGCCAGGCTTCGCTGGTCCCAGCGGTCCACGAGGGCCGGGACTCGCTTCTCGAGGGCCCCTAGCCTTTGGAGCCCGCACTCGTCGAAAAGGAAGGTTACCGCCCCCGGCGGCATTTCACGATCAGCGCGAACGGGCCGGACAGACGAGGCCTTGCCCGTTCTCCGATGCTCGACGCGGGCAACGGTATTCGGAAAAGCTGCGAGCACCCGTGCCATGTCCTCGATCTCATCGACCGCGCTGGAAAACAGGTAGAAGTGTCCCGGATAGCCCAGGGATCCTTCCGAGAGAGCGTAGCCGAGCAGCGCCGCGTGACTCTCTGGCACCGTCATGCTCCCCGTCGGGAGCTCGCGCACGACCGCCACGAAATCGTCGACGGTGAGCTCTTCGGCGTTGACCCAACCTCGCTGGGTGAAGACGGGGTGGTCGGGAGTGCACCGGAGCTGCATCCCGTTTCTCAGTCGAAGCCGACCGACGGTTCTCACTCCGCTCGGTCGGACCGCAAGAGCAGGGAAAGGGCCGTCCTTGGTCAGGACAAGATCCCCACGCCGCACCTCGGTGATCGGCTTCCGGGTCCCGTCGGCCATCTCGATCTGTGAATCCCCTGTCAAGCATTTGTTGAACCCATAGCCCGCGAATTTCTCGATGAGGTCCCAGATGCGCTCGGCCTTGCGGCCGTCGATGTCGTTGGCGCGGCACCCCACGAGGAATTTCGCCTTCTGGGCGGCCATGAGCTCGCGGTCCTTCTTGCCCATGGCCTTGCGCAGGGTGTCGGCCTCGCCCAGGGTGAAGCCGGCGAGCTCGGCCGCGAGCCCCATCACCTGCTCCTGGTAGACCATGATCCCGTAGGTCTCCTGGAGGTACTTCTCCATGAGGGGATGCTCGTAGGTGCTGGGGGCCCGGCCGTGCTTGCGATTGATGAAGTCCGGGATCAGCTCCATGGGGCCCGGCCGGTACAGCGACACCATGGCGATGATGTCCTCGATGCGGGTAGGATTGAGGGCTTTGAGGGCGTCTCTCATGCCCGCCGACTCCAGCTGGAAGACCCCGAAGGTCTTGGCCTCGGAGAGCAGCTGATAGGTCTTGGCGTCGTCGAGGGGCAGCGCCTCGGGGTCGAGGGCGATGCCCGTGGACTCCGAGACCAGGCGCGCGGCATCGGCGATGACCGTCAAGGTGCGCAGCCCCAGGAAGTCCATCTTGAGCAGGCCCAGCTTCTCGATGGGCCCCATGGCGTAGCCCGTGATGAGCTCGGGCCGCTTGGGATCCTTGTAGAGCGGCACGCGGTCCATGAGCGGCACGTCGGAGATGACCACGGCCGAGGCGTGCACGGATGCGTGGCGGGTGCAGCCCTCGAGCGTCCGGGCCACCGCCCAGAGCTCCCCGATCCGGCTGTCCCGCTTCACCTGCTCGGCCAGGGCCGGCGCCTTCTCGAGCGCTTCGTCGAGGGTGATGTTGAGGGGGAAGACGGGGACGAGCTTGGCGATCCGATCCGCCTCGCCGAACGACAGGCCCATCACCCGCGCGACGTCGCGGATGACCGCCTTGGCCCCCATGGTCCCGAAGGTGATGATGTGGGCCACGCGGTCCGCGCCGTAGCGATCCACGACGTAGCGGATGACCTCGTCACGCCGGTCGTCGGCGAAGTCGATGTCCATGTCGGGCATCGAGATGCGCTCGGGATTCAGGAAGCGCTCGAAGAGGAGCCCGTAGCGAACCGGATCGACATTGGTGATGCCGAGACAGTAGGCGACGAGGGACCCCGCCGAGGAGCCCCGGCCGGGTCCCACCGCGATCCCCTTCCCGCGCGCGTAGGCGATGAAATCCCAGACCACGAGGAAGTAGCCGGAGAAGCCCATCTTCGAGACGACGGAGAGCTCGTAGCGGAGGCGCTCGACCACGGCGTCCGGGGGCGAGCTGCCGTAGCGCCGGGCCAGGCCCTCCGTGGCGAGGTGCTCGAGGTAGGAGTCGAGGGTGTGGCCGGCGGGGACGTCGTAGTTCGGCAGGTGGAACTGTCCGAAGCCCAGCTGGAGCTTGCAGCGCTCGGCCACGGCCAAGGTATTGCGGTATGCCTCGGGCAGATCCTTGAAGACGGCGCGCATCTCGTCGGCCGACTTGAGGTAGAACTCCTCCGTCGAGAACCGCCACCGGTTCGGGTCGCTCATGGTGGCGCCCGTCTGGATGCACAGGAGCGTCTCGTGGGCCCGCGCGTGTCCGGCTTCGACGTAGTGCGAGTCATTGGTGCCGCAGAGCGGCGCCCCGATCTGCCGGGCCAGCCGCACGGTGGCCTCGGTCACTCGGGCCTGGAGATCGATCCCGTGGGACTGGACTTCCATGAAGTAGCAGTCCTTGCCGAAGACCTCCTGGTACCAGCCCGCCGTCTCCAGGGCCTTGGCCTCCTCCCCGGCCGAGAGCAGCTTGCTCACCTCCGAGTTGAGGCAGCCCGAGAGGACGAGGAGCCCATCGGCATGCTGGGCCAGCAGCTCGTGATCGACGCGCGGCTTGTAGTAGAAGCCCTCCAGATACGCCTTCGAGACGAGCTTGATCAGGTTGCGGTAGCCCGTCTCGTTGCGGACGAGGATGGTGGCGTGGCTGGCGCCCTCGTAGCCGCCGTCCTGGGGCGAGCGCTCGAAGCGGCTGCCCGGGGCGACATAGAGCTCGCATCCGATGATGGGCGTGATCCCGGCCTGCTGACAGGCTGCGTAGAAGTCGATAGCGCCGAAGAGGTTGCCGTGATCCGTGAGGGCGAGGGCCGGGAAGCCGAGCTGGGCGGCGCGGGCGATGAGCCCCACGTCCACCTCTTTCTTGCCCTGCCCCGGAGCGCGCTCGATCTTCTCGAGCTGGGCGGCGCCGTCCAGCAGGCTGTACTCCGAGTGGACGTGGAGGTGGACGAAGTCGGCGCGCGGGGCGCCACCCTCCCGGACCGGGCCGTCTACTCCCATTCGATGGTGCTGGGAGGCTTGGAGGAGATGTCGTAGACCACGCGGTTGACGCCCTTGACCTCATTGATGATGCGCGAGGAGATCCGCGCGAGAAGATCATAGGGCAGCCGGGCCCAGTCCGCGGTCATGGCGTCCTGACTCGTGACGGCTCGGAGGGCGACCACATCCGCATAGGTGCGAAAATCGCCCATGACGCCCACCGTCCGTACCGGTAGCAAGACGGCGAAGGCCTGCCAGACTTCGTGCTCGAGCCCGGCCCGGCGCACTTCCTCCTGGACCACCGCGTCGGCTTCCCGCAAGACGGCCAGCCGCTCTTCGCTCACCTCGCCCAGGACGCGGATGGCCAGCCCCGGGCCCGGGAAAGGCTGGCGCCAGATGATCTCGCCCGGCAGCCCGAGCAGCGCGCCGACTTCGCGGACTTCATCCTTGAAGAGCTCGCGGAGCGGCTCGAGCAGCTTGAACGTCATGTCGGGGGGCAGCCCGCCCACGTTGTGATGCGTCTTGATGGTCGCCGACGGGCCCTTGAAGGAGACGGATTCGATCACGTCCGGATAGAGGGTGCCCTGGGCGAGCCAGGGAATGTGACCGAGCTTGCGCGCTTCTTCCTCGAAGACGGCGACGAACTCATTGCCGATCCGCTTGCGCTTGGTCTCCGGATCTGTCACATCTCTCAAACGGTCGAGAAAACGCTTACTTGCGTCAACATGGATGAGCTTGATCTTGAAGGTATCCCTGAAGGTCGCGACGACGGCCTCCGCCTCGCCCTGTCGCAGGAGCCCATTGTCCACGAAGAGGCACGTCAGCTGGTCGCCGATGGCCTTGTGGATGAGCACGGCGACCACCGAAGAGTCGACGCCACCCGAGAGGGCGCAGAGCACACGATCTCGTCCCACCGTCTCGCGGATGGCCGAGACCTCGGTGTCGATGAAGGAGGCCATGGACCAATCACCCGTGGCGCCGCAGGCGGTCAGGAAATTCCTCAGGATCGTCTTGCCCTGCTGCGTATGGGCGACCTCGGGGTGGAACTGGACGGCGTAGAGCCGGCGCCGGGAATCGGCCATGGCGGCCACCGGACAGTTCTCCGTGGAGGCGAGCCGAGCGAATCCCGACGGCGGGCTCATCACGGTGTCGCCATGGCTCATCCACACGGTGAGTCGCCCGCTCGGTGAAGGCGTCACCCCCTCGAGCAATTCCCCGGGCGCTTCGAGAGCAAGCTCGGCGGGACCGTACTCGCGCCTTTCCGCGGGCACGACCTTCCCGCCCAGCAGATAGCCCATGGCCTGCATGCCGTAGCAGATGCCGAGCACGGGGATGCCCGCCTCGAAGAGCCGCGGGTCGGGCAGCGGCGCGCCGTCATCGTAGACGCTAGACGGACCGCCCGACAGGATGATGCCCTTGTAGCCTCCGGCCAGGAGCTTTTCCACGGGTTCCGTGCAGGGAACGATCTCGGAGTAGACGGACAGCTCGCGGACGCGGCGGGCGATCAGCTGGCTATACTGCGCGCCGAAATCGAGAACGCAGATCTTATCCATCGAGACTCCGGGCAAGTTCTGCCGAGCGCATCATCGGCCCCATCCCGCCATGGCTTTCCGGGCGGCGCCGGCGCAGCAACCGCTCCGCTATCTGGGCGTGCCCAGCTTCTGGGCCCGCTGGAACACCTTGCCTTCGGTCTTGATGGACGGCGCGATGATGAGCTCGGTCTGCTGGAGCTCTCTGATGCTCATGGCGCCCACGGAGCCCATGCAGGTGCGGATGGCCCCCACGAGGTTGAGGGTGCCGTCCTCGGTGAAGGCGGGGCCAAAGAGGATTTGCTCGAGGGGGCCCGCCACACCCACGCGGATGCGCGTCCCCCGCGGAAGGTTCGAATGCGGCGTGGCCATGCCCCAGTGATAGCCCCGGCCGGGCGCCTCCTGGGCGCGCGCGAAGGCTGAGCCGATCATGACAGCGTCCGCCCCCGAGGCGAGCGCCTTGCAAATGTCACCGCCGCTCGTCATGCCGCCGTCCGTGACGATGGGGACGTAGCGGCCCGTGCGCTTGTAGTAGAAGTCGCGCGCCGCCGCGGAGTCCGCCGTCGCCGTCACCTGCGGCACGCCGAGTCCCAGCACCTCACGGCTCGTGCAGGCGGCGCCCGGCCCCACCCCGATCAGGAGGGCGTCCACGCCACAATCCATGAGCTCGAGACAGGCTTCGTACGTCACCACGTTGCCGACGATGAGGGGGATGGACAGGTGCTTCTTGAGCTGGCGGAGATCCATGGGCTTGTACTCGGTGGCGATGTGGCGGGCCGTGGTGACCGTGGACTGGACGACGAAGAAATCGGCGCCGGCCTCCTCGGCGATCTTGGCGAAGCGCTCGGCGCGCTGCGGGATGGAGGAGACGACCACGGGACCGCCGCCCTTCTTGATCTCCGACACGCGCTTGTGGATCAGCTCTTCCTTGATGGGCTCGCCGTAGATGCCCTGGATGATCTTGGTCGCTTCTTCGAGGCTCGCCGAGGTGATCCGGTCGAGCACCTCGGCAGGATTCTCGTAGCGCGAGAAGATGCCCTCGAGGTTGAGCACGGCGAGCCCGCCCAGCCGTCCCATCTCGATGGCCAGCTTGGGGCTGACCACGCCGTCCATGGCCGCGGCCATGATGGGAATCTGGAAGCGGCGGCCGCAGAGCTCCCACGAGATGTCGACCTCGCTGGGATTGATGGTGAGCGACCCGGGGACCAGCGCGATGTCGTCAAAGCCGTACGCCGCCCGAGCCTTGCGCCCGCGCCCCACCCACATGCCCATAGGGTTGATCGTCCTCTCCAGGCCCGGACGGGTCACCGCCCCCCCACCAGGCCCCGTATATAGAGAACCACCGGCCGCGCCCTACCGTATTTAGGGGGAGAGTATACGAGGGGGCGCGCGGAGAGTCAACCCTGACGGCCTTCGCGCGGCCCCTCCGCGGGGTGGGCGCGCTCCCACAGCACGCGCAAGCCCTCGAGGGTGAGATCGGGATTGACCGCGTCGATGCTCCGCGCCACTCCGCGCATCTGCTCGGCGAGGCCGCCCGTCGCCACGACCTTCACGGGCGACCCCATCTCGCTCCGCATGCGCTCGACGAGGCCATCGACGAGGCCGGCCCAGCCGTAGGTCAGCCCCGACTGGATATTGGTCGCCGTGTTCCGGCCTATGGCCTCCTTCGGCTTGAGCAGCTCGACCCGGTAGAGTCGCGCCGCGCGCGAGATCAGCGCCTCGGAGGCCGTGACCAGTCCCGGGGCGATGGCGCCCCCGATGAACTCTCCCCGACCGTTGACGCAATCGAAGGTGGTCGCCGTCCCGAAATTCACGATGATCAACGGCGCGCCGTAGAGCGTCACGCCGCCCACGATGTCGCAGAGCCGGTCGGCCCCGACTTCTTGCGGCGCGTCCACGAGGAGCGGTACATCGCTCATGCCGGGCTCGACGGTGAACGGGTTGCCGCCGAAATACGCCTCGACCATGGCTTCGAGCGTCTGCTGCACGGTGGGCACCACGTTGGAGATGGCCACGCCCCGGATCTCCTGCTGCGCGATGCCTCGCGTGGCCAGGAGGGTCCGGATGAACACGCCGTACTCGTCGGCCGTCTGCTCCCGGCGCGTGGTCAGGCGCCAGGACACGAGGAGGCGGGAGTCCTGGCAGACGCCGATCTTGGTATTGGTATTGCCGACCTCAATGAGCAGGAGCACGGTCAGCCTCCGCGGCGACTTCACCGGCAACGATCCGCAGCTTCCTGCCGTCGTCCATCCGGAGCACGAGGGCCCCGTCGGCGGCCAGGTCCACGGCCAGGCCCTCGCGCCCATCGGCGGCCTGGGCGCGGCGGCCTATGCTCCAGGCGCGCTCGAGCCACGCTGGCCGGAGCACGCTCAGGCCTCCCTCGAGAAAGCGGGCATAGCGCTCCTGGAGCGCCTCCAGCAGCGCGCCCAGCACCGCCGCCACCTCGTGGGGACGCTCGGTGGCGAGCCGCAGCGACGTCGCGCGCTCGGCCAATTCGTCCGGAAAGACGAGCTGGTTGACATTGACGCCAATGCCCAGGATGACGTGCGCGAGGCGACCCGACGGGTCGGTCGAGGCCTCGGCCAGGATGCCCGAGACCTTCCGGCCGTCCAGCAGCACGTCGTTGGGCCAGCGGATCTCCGCCTGGACTCCGGGAACTTCACGGAGAGCGTCGGCGACCGCGATAGCCGAGACGAGCGAGAGCTGGGGCGCGAGGGCGGCCGCGATGGGTGGACGGAGAACGACCGACATCAAGAGACTCTCGCCCGGCGCGTCGAGCCAGACGTGTCCGCGGCGTCCCCTGCCCGCGCTCTGGTGGGCGGCGATGACCACGGTGCCCTCGCGGGCGCCGGCGGCCGCGCATCGGGCCGCCTCCCCCTGCGTGGAATCGAGGGCGGCGAAGCGATGGATGGTGTGGCCGAGGCGCCTCGCCGACGCGGCCCGGATCACGCGAGGCCGGCCAGGCTTTGGGTGAGCTTGGCCTCGATCTGCTGCTGCTCGCCGAGGCGCTCGCGCTCGCGGGCCACCACCTCGGCGGGCGCGCGCTCCACGAAGTCCGGCCGCGAGAGCTTGCCTTCGAGGAAGGCGATCTCCTTGCGGGCCCTCTCGATCTCCTTGCCGAGGCGGGTCCGCTCCGCGGTGACGTCGACCACGCCCTGGAGATGCACGAAGACGTCGATTCCGGAGTCCACCACGTGGGCCGAGAGGGGCGGCCGCTCGGCCCCGGGCACGATCCGCACCCTCGCTCGCGCCAGGCCGCCGATCAGAGGCGCGGCGGCTTCGAGAGCCTTGGTCACCTTCATCGACGGCCGCACGGTCACCTCGAGCTCGGCGGCGGGCGAGATCCGGCTCTCGCTCCGCACGGTCCGGATCGCGCTGACCACGGCGATGACCGGCGCCATCTCGCGCTCGGCCGCCGCATCGCGTCCCTTGCGCCCGGCTTTCGGAAAGGGCGCCAGCATGATCGACTCACCCTCGTGGGGCAGCCGCTGCCAGATCTCTTCCGAGATGAAGGGCATGAACGGGTGGAGCAGCCGCAGCGTCGTCTCCAGCGTCTCGGTCAGCGTGCGCTGGGTCACCGCCCGCGCGATGGGATCTTCCGTCTGGTACAGGCTCCGCTTGGCGATCTCGAGGTACCAGTCGCAGAACTCGTGCCAGAGGAACTGGTACACCGCAGAACCCGCGTCGTTGAAGCGGTAGGCATCGAGGGCCTTCCGGACGGCGGCCGTCGTCGCGTGCAGGCGACTACCGATCCAGCGGTCCGCCACGGACGGCTTGCCCCTGGCCGCCAACGCTCGGTCGAAGCCGTCGAGGTTGGTCAGCACGAGCCGCGCGGCGTTCCAGATCTTGTTGGCGAAGTTCCGGTAGCCCTCGATCCGCTCGTCGCTGATCCGGATATCCCTCCCGAGCCCCGCGAGGGCGGCCAGGGTGAAGCGGAAGGCATCCGTCCCGTACCTTTCCATGACCACCACGGGATCGGCCACGTTGCCCTTGGACTTCGACATCTTCTGGCCTTCGGCGTCGCGGACGATGGCGTGCAGGTACACGTCGCGAAACGGCACCTCGTCCAGGAAATGGAGCCCGAGCATGGCCATCTTCGCCACCCAGATGTTGAGAATGTCGGGACCCGTGATGAGGACGCTGGTGGGATAGAAGGTCCGGAGGTCGGGCGTGTCGTCGGGCCAGCCCAGCGTGGAGAACGGCCAGAGCCCCGACGAGAACCAGGTGTCGAGCACGTCGGGATCCTGGCGCAGGGGGCCGCCGCACTTCGGGCACTCAGTCAGATCGGTCCGCGAGACGTGCACGCTGCCATCCGCGTCACAGTACCAGACGGGAATCCGATGCCCCCACCACAGTTGCCGCGAGATGCACCAGGGCCGGATGTTCTCCATCCAGTGGTAGTAGGTCTTGACCCAGTGACGGGGCAGGATCTTGATGCGTCGCCCCCGCACGGCCTTGGTGGCGACCTCGGCCAGGGGCTTGACGTTGACGTACCACTGGCGCGAGATGAGCGGCTCCACCACCGTCTTGGAGCGATAGCAGAGGCCCACGGCGTGGCGGTAGGGCTCGATGCGCTCGATGAGCCCGAGCTGCTGCATGTCCTCCACGATGCGCTTGCGGGCCTCGAAGCGATCGAGCTCCGCGTACTTGCCCGCCTCCGCGGTCATCCGCCCGTCGAAGCCGATGACCGTGCGCGTGGGCAGGTTGTGGCGGCGCCCGATCTCGAAGTCGATGGGATCGTGGCCGGGGGTGACCTTGATGACGCCGGTGCCGAACTTCGGATCCACGGCGCTGTCCGCGATCACGCGCAAGGTGACGGTGCCCTCGACCGACGGCACCTCCAGCGTCTTGCCCACGTACTTGGCGTAGCGCCTGTCCTTGGGGTGCACGGCCACCGCGGTGTCGCCCAGCTTCGTCTCCGGGCGCACCGTTCCCAGGGTGAGGGGGCCGTACTTGATGTACACGAAGTCCGTGTCGCGCTCCTCGCGCTCGACCTCGAGATCCGACAGCACGGTCTGGCAGCTCGGGCACCAGTTGACGATGTAGTCGTCCTGGTAGATGAGGCCTTCCTCATAGAGACGGACGAAGGTCTCGCGCACGGCGCGGGACAGCCCGGGATCCATGGTGAAGCGCTCGCGCGACCAGTCGCAGGAGGCGCCCAGGCGCTTGAGCTGGCGGATGATGGTCCCGCCGGATTCCTCCTTCCACTTCCAGGCGCGCTCCAGGAAGGCCTCGCGCCCGATGTCGCGACGGGTCTTGCCCTCGGCGGCGAGCTGCCGCTCCAGGATCACGTGGACGGCGATGGAGGCGTGGTCGGTGCCGGGAACCCACAGCGCGTTGTAGCCATCCATGCGCTTGTAGCGGATGAGGATGTCTTGCAAGGTATTGTTGAGGGCGTGCCCCCAGTGCAGCGAGCCGGTGACGTTGGGAGGCGGGATGACGATGCAGTAGGGCGGCTTGGGCGAAGCGGGATCGGCGCCGAAGAATCCGCGCCCTTCCCATTCGCGGTACCAGCGTGACTCGACGTTGCTCGGGTCGTAGCGGTCCGCGATCTCAGCCATGATGATCGCTCATTGTAGCACGGGGGCCACGCCGCTCAGGCGCCACCCGGAGGCGCCGCGGCCCCACCAGAGCGTCCACGGAACGCGCCGTCCACTGTCTCCAGGCGCGCTGGCCGCCACCTGCGCCGTCCTGGGCGTATCAGGGTTCTGGACATCGCACGCCGACTCGGGCGCGAGGCCCGCGGGCAGCCTCTCGCGCACGGCCGCGTCGGGTACAAGGGTGGCGACGGCGCGCGTGTCGCGTCTCTCCAGCGCGGCGAAGAAGCGCGTCACCGCCACTTGCAGCTCCCGGTGCCAGCCGTTGAAGAGCTGGCGGCTCACGAGCCGGAGGCGGCCCGTGGCCGCCTCGGCGCGATAGATGTCTTCCTGCTCGCTCTGGACGTCGCAGCCCGGTTTCCAGCCCGGATAGCGGAGCTCGTAGCGGACGAAGACCGTTCCCGCCTTGACCACGAGCTGGGAAGCCCAGAGCCCGTCCGGGTACATCTCCGCGCTCCGCCACGGCGACACAAGGGCACGGCCGCGGACACGCCACAGAGCGACCCGCAGGGGACGGCTTCCCCATCCGGTGGGCGCCTCCGTCCACGCGGCGAGGAAGCTGGCCGTGTCCCTTTCCCCCTGGCGGGGCCACGGAAAGACCTCGGGCACGCCGTCCTCGCGCCACGCCCTGATGAGCGACGGGGTGCCGCCGTCCCGGCCATACAGCCGTATCGAATTGCCCACGCCCTTGGCCGAGAGATGGAAGCGCCCCACCAGAAAGCTACCGCCCACCGGCTCGATCCGGAGCGAGGCGCCACCCCAGGCCTCGGCGAATGCCTCCAGACGATCGCGGATGAACTCGGACGAAGCGAAAGGACCGCCGCTGCGCAGGTTGTCCAGCACCTCGGCATCGAGGAGAGCCTCGAGCTCGTCCTGGACGTCGGCGTCGAGCCGCCCGCCTATCTCTTCGACGAGGGCGAGCCGTCGCGAGGCGAGCTCGCGGAAGCGTTCCAGACGGTCCCGAGGCTCCGCGGCGCCGGCCGCGCCGGTCGAGAGCAGCCACCAGAGGAGCGAGAAGACGAGCGCGAGAAGGACCGGAGCGCGCATGCGCCTATCGTACAATGGGCGTGGTGCTGAAGACCGTCGACCGCTACCTGCTGAGAGAGCTCGGCCCGCCCTTCGTGCTCGCCGTCTGCGTGCTGACCTTCTTCCTCGTCATCGACCGCGTGTACGACCTGACCGATCTCGTCATCACCAAGAACGTTCCCTTCCACCTGGTCCTCGGTCTGCTCGCGTTCATGCTCCCGGCCTTCCTCGGCCTGACCTTGCCCATGGCCCTCCTCGTGGCCGTCCTCCTCGTGTCGGGACGCATGGCCGCCGACATGGAAGTGGCAGCCTTCAAGGCCTCCGGCGTGAGCCCGCTCCGGCTTTTCCGCCCCTTCGTGCTCGCGGCCTGTGTGGTCAGCGCGGTGGTCGCCTTCGTCACCCTGATCGCCGCCCCCGCGGCCAGTGGGGCCTTCCAGAACCAGCTCTTCCAGATCCTCCAGACCAAGGCCACCACGGGCATCAAGGAGCGCACGTTCACCGCGTCGTTCAACCAGATGGTCATGTACGTGGAGGACATCAGCGCCTCGCAGATGGCCCTTCGTGGCCTCCTCGTCTCCGACGAGCGCGATGCCAAGCTCTCGCGCGTCATCGTGGCCAAGGAGGGACGCCTCTTCACGGACACGAAGCGGCGGCGCGTGACCATGCGCTTCATCGACGGAGTGGTGAGCGAGACCGACGCCAGCGACGCGAGGCGATTCCGCCTCACCGCCTTCAGCCTGTACGACCTCAACCTCCCGCTCGAGAATCCCCAGAGCGCCGCCCAGCGCATCGAGAAGCCCGAGAAGGAGATGACTCTCGAGCAGCTGCGCGCCACCATCGCCGAGCTCGAGCCGCAGGGACAGATCGTGGTCCCCTTCCGCGTCGAGATCCAGAAGCGCTTCACCCTGCCCGTGGCCGCTCTCATCTTCGTCATGGTCGGGTTTCCCCTGGGCATCCGCACCTTGCGCGGCGGCCGCACCCTGGCCATGGGGTCGAGCCTGGCCATCGTGGTCGGCTACTACGTCATCCACACCTTCCTCGAAGGCCTGGCCCTCCGGCGGCGGCTGCCCGTGACCCTGGCCATGTGGCTGCCCAATGTCATCTTCGGCGTCGCGGGCCTCGTCCTGCTGTACGGCGCCACCGCGGGTATGCCCCTGTCCTTCACGCGAGTCCTGCTACGGCTCCGCGCCGCCCTCCCGCGCGTCGTCCGACGGGTGGTCCCCCGGCCTCCGCCCGTCGAGCGGACGCGGCGGGAACCCGCGGGCGCCCGCGGGCCGCGCGCCTCGACCTACATCATCGATCGCTATCTCGTCCGCGAGTATCTGACCTTCATCGGGACGGGCGTGGCGGTGGCCGCCGTGCTCATCCTCGTGGTCGATCTCCTCCAGTACCTCGACAAGTTCCTCCGGGTGAAGCCGCCCTTCCTCTACATCTTCCAGCACCTGCTCTACCGTCTGCCCGGCTCGCTGTACGATGGACTGCCCATCATCGTGCTGATCTCGACCGTCTTCCTCTTCCTCTCCCTGACCCAAGCGCGGGAGCTGGACGCCATGAAGGCGGCGGGGATCAGCCTCTACCGCGCCAGCCTGCCCGTCCTCCTCGTCGCTCTCGCCATCAGCCTCACCTCGGTGGTGCTCCAGGAGACGGTGCTTCCCGTCATCAACAGCAAGGCGGAAGAGGTGGACCGGATCAAGATCCGTGGCAACCAGCCCCGTCACCTCCAGCGCCAGACGCAGATCTGGTATCGGTCGTCGGACACCCGCTTCATGCGCATGGAGCTGCTGGACCCGATCGAGCGCTCGCTCGACGGCCTCCTCGTGGTGGGAATAACCTCCGATTTTCGCCTGGCCGATCGGCTGGACGCGCGCAAGGCGCGCTGGACGGGGGAGGGATGGGTGCTCTCCGACGGCGTCTCTCGTCACGTGGGGCCGGGCAACCACGTGAGCGCCGACCCCTTTGCCGAGCGCCTCGTCACCATGCCCGAGCAGATCAATGACCTGATCCAGGTCCAGCAGGCGCCCGAGACCATGAGCTTCAGAGAGCTCCGGACCTATGTCACGCGGCTCGCGGAGACGGGGCACAACGTCGGCAAGTATGTCGTCGATCTCTACCGCAAGCTCTCGTTCCCCCTCATCCACGTGATCCTGGCGCTCGTGGCCATCCCGTTCGCCCTGAGCTCGCCCCGGAGCGGCGGCCGCGCCGTGGGGATCGGCGTGGCCATTCTCATCTCCATCAGCTACTGGGTCATCCACTCCATCGCCATCGCCTTCGCGAAGGCGGAGCTCCTCCCTCCCCTGCTCGGCGCCTGGACGGCGAACATCGTCTTCGCGGGCGTGGGAGTGGCCTTGTTTCTCCGCGCCCGCACTTAGCCCCCGAAGTGTTTTCCAGCGCACATCTCAGGCGGCTCAAAAGGGTCCAGATGCGAGGCGGCGAGCGCCGCGGCCCCCGAGGCGTGATTCTCACTCACTCAGCCCTCGCCTCGTGGCTCCGCCCCTCAGCTCGAAATGCCACGTACGTTGAGGGGCGCCGCGGCGCTCGCCGCACTCCCGCAGATGGGCCTTTTTCAGCCGCCGCTACCGAGCGTCGCGGAGCTGGCGGAGAAGGGCCTCGAGCTCCTTTTGCGCCTGGCCATAGGCCGACCAGTCGCCCCTCTTGATCGCCTCCTGCCCCCGCTGCCAGGCCTCCCAGGCCCTCTGGACGAGTCCGGCCAGCGCGCCCGACACGACCGGAGTCGGCCGGCCGTCCGGGCTCTTGGCCGCGGGCGCGTCATCGCCACGCACCCGCCCGCCGAAGATGCGCTGGAGGGATTGCTCGAGGGTGGGTTCCATGGCGATCTGATTGCCGAAGGCGACGATGACCCGGCGGAGCTCGGGCAGCGCCCCCTGCTCGGCAGAGAGGTAGAGGGGCTGAACGTAGATCAGCGATTCCTCAATGGGGATGGCGAGCAGTGAGCCTCGCAGCACGCGCGAGCCCTGCTGGTTCCAGAGCGAGATCTGCTGCGAGATGACGGGATCCTGATTGATCCGCGCGTCGACCTGGCGCGGGCCATAGACGAGCTTCTGCTTGGGGAAGATGTACACGACCAGCCCGCCATAGTTCGGCGCGTCCATCCGCGCCCCCATGATGGCGATCATGTTGTCGCGCCGCGCCGGGTTGAAGCCGGAAAGCAGGACGAACTCCTCCCGCTTCTCCCCGGGCAGCCGCATGATGGTGAAGTAGGGCTCGATCTCCCGGTCGCGCCCTTCCTGCTGCAGGCGCGGGATGCTCCAGAGATCCTCCTTGTTGTAGAAGACCTGGGGGTCCTGCATGTGGTAGGTGCCATAGAGCTTCGCCTGGATCCGGAAGAGGTCCTCCGGGTACCGGATGTGGGCGCGAAGATTCTGAGGCATCTGCTCGAGCGGCTTGAAGAGCCCGGGGAAGGCCCGCGCGAAGGTGCGGATCAAGGGATCCTTCTCATCCGCGATGTAGTACGCCACGGTGCCGTCGAAGGCATCCACGGTCGCCTTGACCGAGTTGCGGATGTAGTTGATGGGGCCTTCGGGCTGCGCGAATGGATAGCGGTCCGTGACCGTGTAGGCGTCCACCATCCAGATGAGACGCCCCTCGTCCGTGATGACGAGGTAGGGGTCGTGATCGAAGCGGAGGAAGGGGGCGACCTGACGGACGCGCTCGCCTACCCTACGGTAGAGCATGATCCGGCTCTCCGCCGAGATGTCGTCGGAGAGGAGGATCTTGATCTCGCCGAAGCGGATGGCGAAGGCGAGCTTGCGGAGAAAGCCCCCCACGGGAATGCCGCCCCGGCCATCGTACCGGGTGTACACGTTCTGATCGCCGGACGGATAGTTCAGCTCCTGCGACTTGGTGCGCACGATCGCATACTCGTTGCTGAGCTCTCCGTAGTAGATCTCCGGCCGGGTGATCTTGGGCACCCCGCCTTTGACCACCGGCGGGATGTCCTGCACGAAGAGATCGGGCAGCCCTTCCGGGGTGATGCGGTTGACGGGCCCGGCCACCAGCCCAAAGCCGTGGGTGAAGGTCAGGTGCTCGTTGATCCAGACCCGGCTCGGGAGGTGCGCGTAGGACATCTCCCGCGCGGAGAGCATGATCTGCCGGAGCTCGCCGTTGAGGGTGTAGCGGTCCACGTCCACGTCGGCGAACTTGTAGTAGGTCCGGATCTCCTGGAGCTGGGCGAAGCTCGTGAGGAGCGGCCGATGGTCCCAGAGCCGGATGTTCTTGATGGTGAGGCTGTTGCGGTCGAGGGCGGCCGCGGTCAGCCGATCCTCGGCGGGAAAATCCTGCTCCTTGATCGCGTCGAGACCGTAGGCCTGCCGTGTCATCCGGATATTGTGTTTGATGTACGGCCGCTCGGCTTCGAGCTCGTTCGGCGTCACCTGCAAGCGCTGGAGGAGGGCTGGGTAGATGCCGAGCCCACCGACCCAGACCACGGCGAGCACGACCAGGCCCGCCACCAGGAAGCCCCAGCCCCCGCGCCCGATCTGGAGCACGCAGGCCGCCGCGCACAGGAGCGCGATGGCGGCGAGGGCGCCGAGGGCCGGAAGGGAGGCGTGGACGTCGGTGTAGGAGGCGCCGAAGACCACCCCGCGCGGCGAATAGAGAAGCTCGTAGCGGTCGAGCCAGAAGCCGACGGATCGGAGAACAAGAGCCAGCGCGGCCAGGCCCAGGAGGTGAGTGCGAGCGCCCACGGCCATCCGGGGTCCCTGGGCCGTGAGGACCAGGCTTCGCAGCAGCACGTAGGTGGCGATGCTCAGGACGAGAGTGCCGACGACGAGGGTGAGGGCACCACTGTAGATGAAGCGCCAGAGGGGCAGCTCGAAGACGAAGAAGGACAGGTCGCGACCGAAGAGCGGATCCGCCACCCCGAAGGGGGTGGCATTGAGATAGCGCAGGAGCATGTCCCAGGAGGCGCTGGCCCTGATACCGGAGAGGAGGGCGATGACGGCCACCGCGGGCACGAGCAGGCGCCGGATCAAGGGCTCGAGGACGGCGCGTCCGGGCAGCCCGAGCTGATCGTCGAGCTCCCACAGCACGTCGGGAGCCGCGGTGCGCGCGGCCATCCAGAGATTGGCGTAGAGGAAGGCGAAGACGATGCCCCCCGCGCCCAGCACGAGCCAGCCCCGCAGGGTCAGGACGGTCGTGAAGACCTGGGTGAAGCCGACCTCACCGTACCAGAGCCAGTCCGTGTAGAGCGGGACGGCCTGGCCGACGCCGGCGAGGACGATGAAGGCCAGGAAGAGCCACAAGCCCAAACGCGGAGGACGCTGTCCTGTCGCCAAGGAGGAGGACCTCCGGCTCCCGGATGAGGGAAATCCCGGGAGCCACGCTGTCGAAAAGGACCGGCGTTAAGTGCCGTGAGTCCAGGAGGACAGGTACTCCTCCTGGGCGGGCGTCAGCTCGTCGATCTGCACGTCCATGGAGGCCAGCTTCAGCCGGGCGATCTCGAGATCGATGTCCCTCGGCACCCCGTAAACTTTCTTCTCCAGGCTGCGGCCGTGCTTGACCATGTACTCGGCGGAGAGGGCCTGGTTGGCGAAGCTCATGTCCATGACGGTGGCCGGGTGTCCCTCGGCCGCGGCCAGGTTGATGAGCCGGCCCTCCCCGAGGACATAGACGCGCTTGCCGCCCCGGAGGCTGAACTCCTCCACGAATGGCCGCACGGAGCGCCGGGACTGGGCGAGGGCGCCGAGAGCCGCGAGGTCGATCTCCACGTTGAAGTGGCCCGAATTGGCGACGATGGCGCCGTCCTTCATCTTGACGAAGTGCTCCTGCCGGATGACCGCCATGTTGCCGGTGACGGTGACGAAGATGTCACCCACCTCGGCGGCGCGCGCCATGGGCATGACGGGGTAGCCGTCCATCACGGCCTCGAGCGCGCGCATGGGCGCGGTCTCCGTGACCACGACATGGGCGCCCATGCCATGGGCGCGCGAGGCCACGCCCCGCCCGCACATGCCGTAGCCTGCGACCACCACGATCTTGCCCGCGAGCAGCACATTGGTCGCCCGCAGGATGCCGTCGATGGTGGACTGGCCGGTGCCGTAACGATTGTCGAAGAGATGCTTGGTGTCAGCGTCATTGACGGCGATGACGGGGAAGGCCAGCACCCCCTCCTTCTCCATGGCCCGCAATCGGATGACCCCCGTGGTCGTCTCTTCGGTGCCCCCGATCACGTTCTTGGCGAGGCCCTTGCTCACATTGCTCTCGCCATGGAGCTGGGAGATGAGGTCGGCGCCATCGTCCATGGTCACCTGCGGCCCCGTCTTGAGGACGGCCTCGAGGTGGCTGTAGTAGCGCTTGTTGTCCTCGCCCTTCTGGGCGAAGACGGGGATGCCGTATTCCTTGACGAGGGCGGCCGCGGTGTCGTCCTGGGTCGAGAGCGGGTTGGAGGCGCACAGGGCGACCTGGGCGCCCCCGGCCTTGAGCGTCATCATGAGCACGGCCGTCTCCGTCGTCACGTGCAGGCAGGCGCCGAGGCGTATCCCCTTCAGCGGCTGCTCCTTGGTGAAGCGCTCGCGCACCTGGCGCAGCACGGGCATGGATTGCTCGGCCCACTCGATCTTCAGCTTCCCCGCCGCGGCGAGGGAGAGATCCTTCACGTCGTGCTCGGTCATGCCGTCTTCCTTTCGTCCTGTCGATCGTGGCGAAGGCGAACCCCGGTCAAGCCGCGGCCCCACGCCGGCTCGCGCGCCGGACGTGGGGCCGTCTGATCGTGTCTCGGCGCGGGCTCAGATGCCCGCGTCGTCCCGCAGGTCCTTGACCCGGTTGGTTTGCTCCCAGGTGAACTCGGGCTCGGTCCGGCCGAAGTGGCCGAAGGCCGCCGTCTTGTGATAGATCGGCCGCCGAAGGTCCAGGTACTTGATGATGCCGATGGGGGTGAAGTCGAAGTGACGACGGACCATCTGTTCGAGCTTGGCATTCGTCACCTTGCCCGTGCCGAAGGTCTCGACCATGACGGACACGGGCTCGGCGACCCCGATGGCATAGGCGACCTGCACCTGCGCGCGCTCGGCCAGCCCCGCCGCCACGATGTTCTTGGCCACGTGCCGCGCCATGTAGCATGCCGATCGGTCCACCTTCGTCGGGTCCTTGCCGGAAAACGCGCCCCCGCCGTGCGGGCAGGAGCCGCCATAGGTGTCCACGATGATCTTGCGTCCCGTGAGGCCCGTGTCGCCCATGGGTCCGCCGGTGACGAAACGCCCCGTCGGATTGATGTGGTACGTGACCTTCTTGGGATCGATCAGGTGCTTGGGTACGGTGGGCAGGACGACGTGCTCGATGATGTCCTTCCTGATCTTCTCGAGGCTCGCGTCGGGACCGTGCTGGGTGGAGATGACCACCGTCTCCACGCTCACGGGCTTGCCGTCGGCATAGCGCACCGACACCTGGCTCTTGCCGTCGGGGCGGAGGTAGTCGAGGGCGCCGCTGCGGCGCACCTGGGAGAGCCGCTGCACCAGCTTGTGCGCCAGCATGATGGGCAGCGGCATCAGCTCCTCGGTCTCCGTGCAGGCATAGCCGAACATGAGCCCCTGATCGCCCGCGCCCAGCTTGTCCACGCCCATGGCGATGTCGCTGGACTGCTCGTCGATGGCCGTGATGACGCCGCAGGTTTCGAAATCGAAGCCGAACTTGGCCCGCGTATATCCGACGCCCTTGATGGTCTCGCGGGCGATCTTCGGGATGTCCACGTAGCAGGAGGTCGTGATCTCACCCGCCACCACCACGAGGCCCGTCGTGAGCAGGGTCTCGCAGGCCACGCGCCCGGTGGGATCCTGCCTCAGGATCGCGTCGAGCACGGCGTCCGAGATCTGATCAGCGATCTTATCGGGATGTCCCTCGGTCACCGACTCCGAGGTGAACAGATATTCCTCACGCGCCATCGTCGTCCTCCCGTCAATTTGGTCACTGCCCGGGGGCAGTGGTGACTACTTCGTCCGCCCGGATTCGGACGTACTCACGCGAGGTTAGCATGGTCCCCGACAGCGCTCAAGCGAAATGCCGTCGTCAGGCCGACCCGCGCGCGCCACGGGGAGCTCCCCGCGGCCGCACGCTCGGCGCGATGGTGACGAAGCCCCCCCACGAGCTTCCCTTCGCCAAGGTCACGGGCCAACTCAGGAGCAACGCCGAGCCCTGGTAAATGCGCTCGAAGCCGCTCTCGGAAAGCGACACCGTCTCGATGGGCGCCCAGCCGACATGCCCACCCGGAGACCACTGGAGGGCGATCTCGCCGCCTATCCACTCGTCCACGAGGGTGAGGGCCACCGCGCCGTCGAGCGCGCCGCGCGAGCCCAGCGACGGTCTGTCGGGGGCGCCGTAGTAACGCCCCTCGGCGTCTCCCGCGGTGAGGGTGAGATTGAGCTGGACGGCCCATCGCCCCTCGAGCGGGTCTTCGCCGTGCCAGTAAAGCCGGTATTCCGCGCGCACCTCCGCGAGCGATGCGCCGATGGTGACGCGCTTCTCCACGCGAAGGGGCAGGCCGTCGGGCGCTTCGAGATCGAGGGCCGCTTCGAAGGCTGTCTCCGTGGAGAACACCCGCGCGTGGAATGCCCGCTCTCCGAGGGCGAGCCGGGCCCCGGACCATGGGTTGAGCGGGTCGGGCGCCTCGGCGGAGGAAAAGAACCCATCCATCAGCGAAGCGCGGCGCCAGGGATCATAATCAAGGAGCCTCTGAAGACCCTCCTCCTTGACCGTGGGCGCCGCGTGGATGGTTTTGGCCCCGGTGATGTCCGCCGCCTCCAGCCTGTCCTTGACGAGGCCGTGATAGGCCTCCGGCCGCCGCGTGAAGACGGCCGCCACGTCGAGATCGAGAGGGCGAAAGGCGAGCTCGCTCACCGTCCCCCCCGCCTCGGGGCGGAGGGTGACCGCGAGCTCCCGGGTGCGCACGCGGATCTCCTCGCGCCCGTCGCCGTCGATGTCCTCGCGCGCCCACTCCACGGCCCTCCTCGCCGCCGCCTCGTCCAGCCGGCGCTCCGCCGCCACCAGCGCGCTCCTCACGGCGCGGCGGAGGTGGGGCAGATAGCAGCCGCCGAAAACGCCGTGCCAGTAGGCGTCATTGGCCTGGCTGCGCCAGAGATCCTCTCGCGCGGCCTGCAGGCGCGGGTCGTCCGGGCGAGCCCGCAGCGCCTCGTGGAGACGGCGCGACAGGGCGAGCATGATTCCATAGGCATCGCCCATCTCCGGATACTTCACGAGAAAGTTGCGCCAGAAGCCGCCGCGCAGCAGCCGCGCCAGACGAGGGCCGTCGGGCAGCGCCTCCAGCCGGCGACGTGTCTCTTCGAGCTCCTGCGCGGCCGCCGCGGGCAGCGCCCACTCGCCCATTTCCGTGTAGGAGGCCGTGGGCAGGTAGACGCGGCCGGCCGGGGGCGCCGCGTCGAGCCATCCGGAAAAGGTCGACATCTGGAGCCGCGGCGCGGCCACCAGCGCCTCGAAGAATCTCGGGAGCCAGCGCTCTCCGTAGGCGAGATGGTGCGTGCCCGGCCACACCCCGAACTTCTCGCCGTCGTCGAACAGGGTCAGCGCTCCCGCGCCGCGCCGTGACTCGAGGTAGCCGAGGGCGTCTTCGGGTGGGGAGAAGGGCACGAGGTAACGGAGGCGCTGGCTGATGGGAAAGACGGCGAGCCGATCGCCCTGCTCCTCGGTCAGGTAGTAGCCGCCCAGGGACTCGGGCTCGAGCCCGGCCAGGGCGAAGTGGGCGTCGTCGAGCACGACGAACTCCACGCCGGCGCGACGGAGGATGCGCGGGAGCTGGGGCTCCCACACGCGCTCGGCCAGCCACACCCCCCGCGCGCGCGCCCCGAAATTGGCGCGGAGGAACTCGGTCAGGGCCTGGATCTGCCCGACCTTGTCCTCATCGGGCAGCATGGCCAGGATGGGCTCGTAGAACCCCCCCGTCAGGAGCTCGACACGTCCCTCGGCCGCGAGCCGTCCCAGCAGATCGAAGGTCGCCGTCGCCCGCTCCCGCAGAAAGGCGAGCAGGCCGCCCGAGCAGTGGACGGCCACCACCATGCCCTCGACGGCCCCCGCCGCTTCGAGGAAGGGATGATAGGCCTGGGCGGCCGCCTCCAGGACGACCGAGTCGAAGTTGCCGACGGGCTGATGATTGTGAACGCCGAAGAGGAAGCGGAGGTCCTCACTCACGATCGATGTCCCGGTGCCGGACCACGGGCGCGGCACCCGTGGCCTCGAGCGCCCGGCGCAGGGACTCGACGAGCGTGACCGAGCGGTGGCGGCCCCCCGTGCAGCCGATGGCGACGGTGAGGTAGGCCTTGCCCTCGCGCTGGTACAGGGGGACGAGGAAGCGGAGCAGATCCTCGAGCTTGGCGAGGAGCTGCCGCGCCTCCTCGAAGGACAGCACGTATTGGGCCACGGGCTCATCTCGGCCGTCCAGCGGCTTGAGGGCCGCCACGAAGTGCGGGTTGGGCAGGAAGCGCACGTCGAAGACGAGATCGGCATCGTACGGCGCGCCGTGCTTGAAGCCGAAGGACATGAGCGAGACCGTCAGCCCGTCGCGCGTCCCGTGCGGACCATAGGCCTCCACGAGCCGGTCCTTGAGCTGGTGGACGGAGAGCCCGGTGGTGTCGAGGATGCGGTCGGCGACCCCGCGCAGGTGGGCCAGGGCCTTCCGCTCGGCGCGGATGCCTTCGAGCACGCCGCCCTCGCCGGCCAGGGGGTGGCGGCGCCGTGTCTCCTGGTAGCGCCGCACCAGGGTCTCCTCCCCCGCTTCGAGGAAGAGCACCTCGGGCTTGTGCCCCTGGGCCCGGAGCTTGTCGAGCGTCTCCATGAGGTGGGCGAGATACTCGCCCTCGCGGATGTCCACCCCCAGGGCAATCATCCGGATATCGCGGCTCGAGTGCTCGCAGAGCTCCGCGAAGGTCGGGATCAGGGTGGTGGGCAGGTTGTCCACGCAGAAATATCCCAAGTCCTCGAGGCACTTGATGGCGTAGCTGCGCCCCGCTCCCGACATGCCCGTGATGATGACGAAGCGAGGAGCGGGGACGGACGCGGCCGATTGCTCGGCAGGCATGCTCCCCTCAGCGCTTCTTGGGTTGGAGCCGCCGCTGGTGCGAGGGGAGAATGCCGAGCTCCTCCCGGTACTTGGCTACCGTGCGCCGCGCGATGGTGAGGCCCTGTCCGCGCAGGACTTGGGCGATCTCCTGGTCCGACAGCGGCTTGCCCCCGTCCTCGGCGGCCACGAGATCCCGGATGTTCTTCTTGACGGAGACGGAGGAGACCATCTCCCCGGAGTCCGAGGCAATGCCGCTGTGGAAGAAGTACTTGAGCTCGAAGAGCCCCTGCGGCGTCTCCACGTACTTGTTGGTGGTCACGCGGCTGATGGTGGACTCGTGCATGCCGATATCCTCGCCCACGTCCCGGAGCGCCAGAGGCCTCAGGTGGGCCACGCCCCGGTCGAGGAAATCGCGCTGGAACTTAACCAGGCTCTGCGTCACCTTCCGCAGCGTGCGCTGGCGCTGCTCGACGCTCTTGATGAGCCACACGGCCGAGCGCAGCTTCTGCTCGACATAGAGCCGCGCCTCGTCGCCCGAGCGGCGCAGGAGCGAGCGGTAGAGGGCGTTGACGCGCAGGCGGGGGATCCCCTCCTCGTTGAGCACCACCACGTAGTCGTCGCCCACCTTG
>DASYTI010000107.1 GCA_036002485.1 Candidatus Methylomirabilota bacterium
GGACAAGATGCCCGGGCAAGAAAAGGCTGGCTATGCTGTAGCCCGAGCATGCGCCGATGGGCTTGAACTTCTCATGAAAAAATAAGATTGGTACGCGCTCTTGAGCTTTGCCGGGCGCTGTCGACATAGGCGGCGTCAAACGGGCACTATGCAGTTCTGAACCTTCTGTAGATGACTGACCTACACTCCTGCCCGACGCTCGTAGCGCTTCGGGCAACCCGGGACTAGAATCAGCGCTGGTCGGGAAACCGCCGAATGAGCATCAGGACGCTGCCGCGGGGTCCGAAGGGACACCTCCTCCTCGGAAGCCTCGGTGACTTTCAACGTGATCAGCTTGCCTTCTACGCTTCCTGTGCGCACGACTACGGCGACGTCGTGCCGATACGTTTCGGGCCCCGCCGCGCGCTTCTGCTCTACCATCCGGAGGCCATCGAGGAAGTGCTGGTGACGAGAAGCCGGGACTTCGTGAAGAGTCCCGGCGCCCGCCTGCTTCGACCCCTGCTCGGCGAGGGCCTCCTGCTCTCCGAGGGCAGTACCTGGCTTCGCCAGCGCCGGCTCGTTCAGCCCGCGTTCCACCGCCAGCGCCTCGCCGGCTACGGCGAGATCATGACGACCTACACCGAGCGCCGCCTGGCCGACTGGAAAGACAGCCAGGTCGTCGACATTCACGCCGAGATGATGGCGCTGACCCTGGAGATCGTCGCCAAGACTCTCTTCGATGCCGACGTCTCCGACCAGACCGGCGCCGTTGGCCACGCGGCGAACGCGCTCGCGGAGCATTTCGGCGCCCGCCTGCGGAGCTTCCGGCTGCTTCCGGACTGGGTGCCCACGCCGGCCAATCTGAGATCAGCCCGGGCGATCCGGCGCCTCGATCAGGTCATCTACGCCATGATCGCCGCGCGTCGATCGAGCGGGGAGGACCGCGGCGACCTGCTCTCCATCCTCCTGCACACTCAGGATGCCGACGACGGCACGGGGATGACCGACCGGCAGGTCCGCGACGAGGCCATGACCCTCTTTATGGCGGGGCACGAGACCACCGCGGTCGCTCTATCGTGGACCTGGTACCTCCTCGCCCAGCACCCGCAGGTCGAGGCGCGGCTCACCGAGGAGCTGCGCGCTGTCCTGGGCGGTCGTGCCCCGGCCCTGGCCGACGTGCCGAGACTCACGTACACGGAGAGGGTCGTGACCGAGTCCATGCGGCTCTACCCGCCGGCGTACGTGATGGGACGACAGGCGGCAAGGCCCACCCAGGTGGCCGGCTATCCCGTCGCGCGGAACGTCATCGTCGTCATGCCCACGTGGATCGTGCATCGCGACGCCCGCTGGTTCGACGAGCCCGAGACATTCCGCCCCGAGCGCTGGGCCGACGAGCGGGCCCGCTCGCTCCCGCGCTACGCCTATTTCCCGTTCGGCGGCGGGCCGCGCCAGTGCATCGGCAACGCGTTCGCCACGATGGAAGCCGTCCTCATCCTCGCCACGATCGCCCAGCGCTACCGCCTCGCCCTCGTCCCCGGCCAGTATGTCACCCCCACACCATACGTCACGCTTCGCCCGGAGCCGGGTATTCGCATGGTGGTCACCCGCCCACTGTGAGCTTCCGCCGGACGCGCGAGAGAGCATCCGCGCCGAGGTGCGCCGGCGCCCGGGAGGGTTCGCCGTGAGAGAACGGTTCGTCATGGAGGTCGACATGCTCTTGGCCAGCGGGCGCCGCTGAAGCCGGGCGCGACGCCGCGGTCAACGGCTGCGACCTCTTCACGTTCGAGCACGACAAGATCGTGCTGAAGAGCTCCTACTTCAAGACGCGCACTGCGTGAGCGCGGCGCTCAGCGGCGCGGCAGGGCGCGCGCAACGGTGAGGATCTCCTCCTCGGAGGGGAATTTCCCGACCCCGGCCAGGCCCTCGGTCGCGCATTCGATGTTGGCCCACCGGACGATGCCGTCCCGATCGACCAGGAACTGGCCCTTGAGCTGGGGCCACTGTCGCTGGAGGTCTGCCTGGTCGGTCTCGTTGTTCGTGTAGCCGTCGAATTTCCCGACGGCCGCGGCGGCCTCCGCGATTGGCAGAGGCTCGGGGAACTCGCCGGTGGGATTGATCCGTACCGACGCCATCTCCTTCATCATCTCCGGGGTCGGGGCCGGCTTGGGCAGGCCGTACGCGCGGTGCGTGGCCAGCTCCGGGTCGGCGGCCAGGCGCAGACGGGTCGGGCGGAACTTGAAGTAGAGCCGGGCGTTCTCCGGCGGGGTGGCCACGATCCCGAGCGACTCCACCCCGAGCGCCTTGAGCTTGCCCTCGGTCGCCCCCATCTGCGCGATCTGCCGCCGGCAGAAGGGGCACCACAGCCCGATGAGCAGAGCGAGGAACACGGGGCTCCGGCCCCGATAGTCCGCCAGCGACACGGTCTCTTTTCTGTCCACGGCGGGGAGAGTAAAGTCGGGCGCCGGCTCGCCCGGCGAAACTGGCGGGCGCGATTCAGCAATCGTCATGTGGGACTCCTTCGTGTACGTCTCAGCAGAGAAATGGTAGTACCATGAGCGGGTCCGGCTCGAGCCCGACTCGCTCGCAGACCTCCTGCGCCTTCGCCAGGTAGCGCTCGGCCACTCCTGCCAACCATAGCACTTCGGAGGTCTCTCAAGACTGCCCGCAGCGCGGGGCGGCCTCTGGATGCTCCTCCATCGGCCCGGCCGTGAGGAGAAAGGGACGTTATGTTGCCTCCTACGCTCTTCGCCACTCGTCGACGTCCTGATCGTGTATCTTCTGGGGGCGAGGAGCGCAGCTCCATGGATGGATCCCTCACGAGACGGGAATGAATATGGGCGCGGTGACCCAATGACCACCGAGCGCATCCCGGGATTCTGCGCGCTCTGCCGCTCCCGCTGCGGCTGCGTCTCGGTGGTGGAGAACGGCCGACTGGTAGCCGTCGAGCCCGATCCCTCGCACCCGACCGGCGAGAGCCTCTGCGTGAAGGGCCGCGCGGCGCCTGAACTGGTCTACGCCCCCGACCGGCTGCTCTACCCCATGCGGCGCACGCGGCCGAAGTCCGACCCCGACGCCGGCTGGACGCGGATCGGCTGGGACGAGGCGCTCTCCTTCACCGCGGAGCGCATGCGCGCGATCGCCGAACGGTATGGGCCCGAGGCGGTCGCGTTCTCCGTGACGACGCCGTCCGGCACCGCGGTGTCCGACGGGTTCCTCTGGATCCATCGTCTGATCCGCACCTTCGGCAGCCCGAACATGGTCTGGGCTGAGGAGCTGTGCGCCTGGCACCGCGACTACGCGACCGCGTTCACCTTCGGCGTCGACATCGGCACCCCCGACTTCGATCGCGCTGGCTGCCTGCTCCTGTGGGGCCACAACCCCTCGACCGCCTATCTGGCCCAGGCCACCGCGGTAGCGGAGGCGACGGCGCGCGGCGCCGCGCTCGTCGTGGTGGATCCGCGGCGCGCGGGGCCCGCGGCCAAGGCCGATCAGTGGCTGCGCGTCCGGCCGGGCACCGATGGCGCGCTCGCGCTCGGACTGGCGGGCGTCATGCTCGCCGAGGGCTGGTACGATCGCGAGTTCATTCGTGACTGGACCAACGGCCCGTTGCTCGTGCGCCAGGACACGGGCCGGCTGCTCATCGCGGGCGATCTCTCCGCCGGCGGCCATCCCGCGCACCACGTGGCGTGGGATCGAGCGGCCGGGCGGCCGGTCCCATATGATCCGGCCGCCGGCCGGTTCACGGAGCGCGTCGGGGACCCGTTGCTCTCCGGCACGGTGACCTGCCCCACCCGGTCGGGCCCCGTCTCTTGCGCGCCGGCGTTCGAGGCCTACGCCGCGCTCTGCCGGCAGTATCCACCCGAGCGCGTCACCCACATCACCGGCGTGCCCGCCGGCCAGATTGTCGAGACGGCACGGATCCTCTGGGAGCGACGCCCGGTGTCGTACTTTCACTGGACCGGGCTCGAGCAGCATACCAACGCGACCCAGACGGTCCGGGCGCTCTCGCTGCTCTACGCCCTCACCGGCTGCTTCGACGCGCCGGGCGGCAACGTGAGACCGAGCCGCCCGCCCGTCAACGACCTCGCCCCGCTGTCGCTGCTGCCGGAGGCCCAGCGCGCGAAGGCCATCGGGCTCGCCGAGCGGCCGCTGGGCCCGGCGCGCCAGGGCTGGGCCACCGCGGCCGACGTGTACCGCGCCATGCTCCACGGCACGCCCTACCCGGTCCGCGGCATGGTCGGCTTCGGGTCGAACTTGCTCCTCTCGGCGCCGGGAGCCGCGACGGCACGCGCCGCGCTCGCGAGCCTCGACTTCCTCGTCTACGCGGATCTCTTCCTGACCCCCACCGCCGCGCTGGCCGACGTGGTACTGCCGGTATCCTCGGCCTGGGAGCGCGAGGGCCTGCGCGTGGGCTTCGGTCCCACGCAGGACGGCGAGAACTTCGTCCAGCTTCGCCGGCCGGTCGTGGCGCCGCAGGGCGAGGCGCGCTCGGACACCTGGATCGTCTGCGAGCTGGCCAAGCGCCTGGGCCTGGACGCGCAGTTCTTCGGCGGCAACGAGGACGCAGGGCACCGCTTCGCGCTGGAGCCCACCGGCGTCACGCTGGAGCAGCTGCGTGCGAGCCCGGGCGGCGTGCGCGTGCCGATCGCGGCGCGGTACAAGCGCTATGCCGCCACCGGCGCCGATGGCCCCGCCGGGTTCGCCACGCCGAGCCGGCGGGTGGAGATCTTCTCCGCGCAGCTGCTCGAGCACGGACAGGCGCCGCTGCCCGACTACGTGGAGCCGGCGGCGAGCCCGGTGAGCCGGCCCGACCTGGCCGGTCGCTTTCCCCTGCGCCTCACCACCGCCAAGGTCGTGCAGTTCTGCCACAGCCAGCACCGGAGCCTGCCGCGCCTGCGCCGCCACAGCCCGGACCCGCTCGTCGAGATGCATCCCGAGGCCGCGCAGGCGCGCGGCATCGCCGGGGGCGACTGGGTGGTGGTCGAGACGCCGCAGGCCACCATGCGGGCGCGGGCGCGGCTCAACCCGAGCTTGGCTCCGGAGGTGGTCTGCTCCCAGTTCGGCTGGTGGCAGGCCTGCGAGCCGCTCGGACTGGGTGGCTACGACGCCGACGGCCCGGCCAGCTCCAACTACAACAACCTGATCGATCCCGATACCGCCGATCCGATCAGCGGGACGGTCGCTCTGCGCTCCTCCCTCTGCCAGATCCGCCGAGGAGATTCATGAGCCTCGAGGGCGCGCTCGTCAACCTCGGCCTCTGCTAAGGCCCCCCGAAGCTATCGGCCCACGCCGGCCGTGACTGAGAACGGACGCTATGTTGCCTACGCGCTCTCGCGCAGCGTCGCTACAGGCCTGAGGAGGCACCGATGCCGGAATATCTCGCGCCGGGCGTTTTCCTCGAGGAGATGTCGATCCAGCCGAAGCCGATCGAAGGGGTGCCGACCGGCACGACCGGAATCATCGGCCCTTGCTCCAAGGGCCCCATCAAGAGGGCGACCCTCGTCACCAGCCTCACAGCCTTCGAGCGGACGTATGGAAGCGGCCGCAGACTTCGGCTCGAGGGCGGCACCGTCAGCCCGAACTACACGTGGCATGCCGCGCGCGCCTTCTTCAAGGAAGGCGGACGTCGTCTCCACGTCGCGCGCGTTCCCCGCTGGCAGGCCCGCGACTGCGAGAACGCGTTGAAGTGCTTCGAAACCATCGGGGAGATCTCGATCGTCGCGGCACCCGGGTCGACCTTCTGGCATGAGGACGGCAGAACGGGAACGGCCATCGCCAAGGCGCTGATCGAGCACGCGGAGCGGATGCGGTACCGATTCGCCGTCCTGGACTCAGGCCCCGGGCCGTCGATCGACTACGTCCGGGCCATCCGCGCGACCTTCACCTCCGCGAAGGCCGCGCTGTATTACCCGTGGGTGCGCGTGAAGAACCCCAAGAGCAGCCGCGAACTGTCCCTGCCCCCGAGCGGCTTCGTCGCCGGCATCTACGCGCGGGGCGATCTCGCCCGCGGCGTGGGCAAGGCGCCCGCGAACGAGATGGTCAAGCTGGCCGTTGGACTCGACCACAACGTCACCAAGGCGGAGCAGGCGGTGCTCAACGGGGAGTCCATCAACTGCATCCGTGCCTTCGGGCCGCGCGACTTCCGGGTCTGGGCCGCGCGAACGTTGAGCGCAGACCCAGAATGGAAGTACGTCAACACCCGCCGCTACTTCATCTATCTGGAGGCGTCGATCGACAGGGGCACGCAATGGACCGTCTTCGAGCCGAACGCCGAGCCGCTCTGGGCCAAGATCAGGCGAACGGTGGAGAACTTTCTGACGAGCGAGTGGCGATCCGGCAGCTTGCCCGGCCGCAGGCCGGAAGAAGCCTTCTTCGTGCAGTGCGACCGCTCGACGATGACACCGGGCGACCTTGACCAGGGGCGGCTCATCTGCGTCGTCGGCGTCGCGGTGGTGCGGCCGGCGGAGTTCGTCATCTTCCGCATCGGGCAATGGACCGCTGATCGCCGGGAGCCGTGCCGACCCTAAGAGAGCTCCATCGTCTCCTCGCCTGCGCGGAGGCGTTCAGTTTGGCGCGGCGCACGACGACGTCGTCCCGGGATGCGCGGCCAGCGCGTCTCTCGCCGCGGCCGGGACCTCCCGCAGGAACGGCGTCTTCGTGAAGGCTGACTCGATGAGGGCGAGATTGGCGGCCAGGCGGTAGTCGACAAACTCGGCGCCCACGTCACCGGCGCCTCCGGCGGTCACGTCGAGCATCTTGACCGGTGTGCCGCAGGAGAAGTCGAAACCGGCCAAGGCGACACGCCGGATCGCCCGATTGCCCTCGGTTCTGAAATGGACCTCGCCGGCGCGGAGGTCGTAGACGATGCTCCAGCGCGTGAAGTTCGGTTGCGCGACCGAGGCAAGGATCTCGAAGCCACGGGCGATCGGGTCGGCGTTGCCGCCGCCCGCCAGCATGGCGGCGCGCACGAACCGATCGAGCGAAGATACGGAGGTGGGCACCTCGCCTTTGCTCTTGGCCCTTTCGAAGGCGGCGACCGAGTCGGCGTAGGTCGAGTTGGCCAGCGCCCTGACCGGCATGGCCGAGCCACGATGGACGACGAGCCTACCGTCGAGGAACTCGACCGACGCCGCATCACCGGTGGCATCCGCGACGAGATAGTGGAGCGGCGCCTGCCGGCTCGCCGGCCGCACGGTCTCGGCGTTGGCCAGGAGCTCCGCGACACTGGCGTGCCGGTCCAGGTTGTACTGGATCCACTCGAGCACACCGATCACCGGGCGAGGGTCAGCGGGAGGGTACCTGGTCTCGTCCAGCCACATCTGGGAGACCATCAGGCCTTTCTCGTTGATGCCGGTCATCGGGTTGTCGCGGCCGAACTGATTGAACGTAACGCTGCCGTACGTGGCGGCCCAGGTCGCCCCCTGAGTCCGGAGCGAGCTGATCTTGCTCGTACCGCGCTTGTTGACCAGGACCAGCCCTTCGGGCGGATGGAAGTCATAGTTGTACGCGACGACGACCCTCTCCTTGTCAAGGAGACAGACGGTGGTGCAGGACAGCGCAGGCGTGGCGACCAGCGCGGCGACGCCGAGCCCGGCGACTGTGAAGAGGTGACGCCTGGTCATGGTGCGGGGCTTGAGGTGAATCATCGTGAGATCCCCCGTGGGTGCCTTCGATTGGCGCTAAGGATCCGTCTACGCGATCACCTTGTCAACGAGAATGGGACGAACAACGCGTACATGCTGAGCGACACACAGGTCGGCAAGATCGTGCTCACGATGACCGACGGCGGGCGCTCGCGACGTCCACCCGGCCCTTGCGTTCGGACGGTCCGGGTGCTTTTCTGTGGGCCCCTCGATTGCCGAGTGGGTGCCCATGAGATCAGGCTCCACCATCATCACGTTCATCGCCCTCGTCACGTACGGCTGCTCGGCGTTCGGCGAAGCGGCTCGCGATCGCCTGGGCGCGAAGTTGGCGGGACGCAAGCCGAGCCTGCAGCTCCGCTGCGAGACGCCGAGCGCTGCCCCCGGCCCCCCGGAGGCGGTGGTGTCGCCGGCGCGGCTGATGGTTCGCGGTGGTTCCGATCCCGGTCGGCCGGCGGTCGTCGGAGAGTTGTTCACGTGGGGCACCCTGCCGGGGCGGGAGACGCCGATCGTCCTGGCCGGCTCGGCCAACGACGTGCTCGCCACCGACGTCAAACGGATTCTCTTGCGCAACGGCTTCACGCTGACGGAGGACGCGCAGGCCGCCTCCGCCGTCCTCGACACGGCCATCGCCGGGCTGGACGTCAAGGGTGTCCCAGGCCAATTGACCGATATGAAGGGAACGATCCGGGCGCGCGCGGCATTCCACGCGGCGCTCACTCGTGACGCCACCGTCGTCTGGAAGGACTACTTCGAGGGAGACGATGAGATGCGCGTCGCCTACTTCCTGACGAGCGACTCGGAGCGCACGCTCGGGCGCGCGTACTGCCGGGCCCTCGACTGGTTCGAGGAGGCCGTGCGCGCGCCGACCCTCCGTGGAGCGATGGCGCCGTGAGCGCGTTCGGCCGCCTCGTGGTCATGGTGGGCTGCGTGGCCCTGGCGGGCTGCGCGGTCCCTCTCCCCGCCGCCACTCCGCTCATCCCGGTGGTCGATCTCGATCAGCCCTTCGTGTTCGACGGCTTCTCCGTGCTGCCGCCCCGCGGCCCCAACTGGTTTGTCGCCCCGCCCGAGGCCGCCGAGGACAACCAGGTCCTCGTCCTCGGCAAGCTCGTCCGGGACACGCCGCCCAGTACGCCGGCCGAGTCGCGCACGGTGGTGGCCATCGCGATGCTGTGGGATCTGCGAGACACCGGTCCGCGCAGCGCGTCGGAGCTGCAGCGCTGGAGCGAGCAGTCCAGGGTCCTGCCCGGCCAGCGCCTCAGCGCGCGGCATCGTCTGCTCACCTCCTCGGCCGAGGTCGAGCCCGCGCTCGGCGCCACATGCGTCCGCTACGCGCTGTCGACGGAGGACGAGCAGGTGCCGCGCTTTCCCGGCTCCGTCTTCATCCTCAGCGCGCGCGGTGTGCGCTGCCTCCATCCGCGATGGCCACGTTACGCGGTGGACCTGAGCTACAGCGAGCGCTATCTCCGCGGGCTGCCACCGCTTGCCTTCGACGCCGAAGCGGAGTCGTTCTTCAGGAGCCTGCGCTTCACGGCCGAGCGCCCGATCGCGGCGTCGATCATCCCCATTGGGAACGAGCCGGCCGGCGTGGCCGCGGGTGCCGGCGCCGCCTGGGTGGCGCAGATGGGCGCCGACGCCGTCCGCCGCATCGACGTCGGGACGAACGAGCCGGCCGGCGAGCCGATCGCCGTCGGGCGTCAGCCCGCGGGCATGGCCTTCGGACACGGCGCCCTGTGGGTGACCAACCGCGGCTCCAACACCGTGTCGAGGATCGATCCCGTCACGAACAGGGTGATCGCCACCGTTGCCGTGGGCACCGAGCCGCGACAGGTGGCCGCGGGCGCCACGGGCGTGTGGGTGGCGAACTTCGAGGGCGAGACCGTGACGCGGATCGATCCCCGGTCGAACCAGGGGGTGGCGACGGTCCGCGTGGGCAAGTGGCCGGGCGGCCTCGCCGAAGGGCCCGGCGCCATCTGGGTCGCCGTCCGCCATGAACACTCCCTCGTCCGTATCGATCCCGTGACCCATCGGATCGCGGCGCGAATTCCGCTGGGTGTTCCGTTGCATGGGGTGGCCGTCGGAGAAGACGCGGTCTGGGTCGCGGGGGGCGAGGGCACCGCCGCCGTCGTAGCGCGCATCGATCCGCGGAGCAACACGGTGTCGGCGCGCATCCCCGTCGACGGCGTCCTCGGAGGGGTAGCAGTGAACCCCGCCGGTGTGTGGGTGAGCAACTTCTCGTCCGGCAGTGTGTGGAGAATCGATCCCCGCTCGAACACCGTGGCCGGCAAGCCGCTTCCCGTGGGCAAGGGACCGGTGTGGATCACCATCGGCGAAGGCGCCGTGTGGGTGGGCAACCGCCGGAGCGGCACGGTTGCGCGCATCGATCTGCCCTGACGGCAAGGCGGCGCTCAACCCGACGCGCGTCGTGAGGGGTCTGGCCGGCCTGCTCCTGATCGCTTTCGCCGCCGGGTGTGCGCCGCCGCCGCCCGTCGCGCCGCCGGAGACTCCCCGATCCGGAGCATTCGTCTACCTGGTCAACCACGGATGGCACGTCGGCATCGCCGTGGAGCGGCAGGAGGTCTCGCCGGCGATCTGGCCGGAGAGCGCGGAGTTCAGCGGCTTCCGGTACCTCGAGGTCGGATGGGGAGACGCCGACTACTACCCGGCCGCTCGAGGCACCATCGGGCTCGCCCTGAAGGCGGCGTTCAGCTCGAAGGGGAGCGTGCTCCACCTCGCTGCCTTCGACGCGCCGCCTGCTGAGTTCTTCGACCGATCGAAGATCATCGAGGTCCCGCTGTCGCGTCGGGGCCTCGAGGACCTGGGCCGCTTCATTCACGCAACCTACGCCCGGGACGCCTCCGGCCGCCCCGTCGTGGTGGCGCCCAGCCTCTACGGCCACGGCGCATTCTATCGGGCCACCGGCCAGTACCGGCTCCAGGACAACTCCAACAACTGGACGGCCCGGGCGCTCGCCGTCGCCGGTTGTCCGATCGATGCGGCGGAGACGATCACGGCGGGCAGCCTCATGGACGAGGCACGCAGGTTCGGACGCGTCGTCCGCGGCAGCGCGCCGCGGAGGGATGTCACCGCCGACAGCACTGAGCGACACGCCTGTCGCTGCCAGGCTCCATGCCGCGGACTCAGCCCTTGAAGAGCAGGCCGGCGCCACTGCCGATGAGCAATGCGCTGATGAGCCAGACGAAGGCGCGCTGCGAGAAGCGGGTTTGGATGCGGCCGCCCAGGAAGAGTCCGGCCGCCACGATCGGAAGGGCGCCGGCCATGGATACGAGCGTCTCCCAGCGGAACAGGCCCAGGATGGCGTAGGCGATGAGCCGGATGCCGCCGTCGATCAGGAAGTTCGACGCGAAGGTCGCGCGGAAGGGGGCCTTCTCGAGATTACGTAGGTTCAGGTAGATGACATAGAAGGGGCCCCCGCTCCCGAACAGCGTCCCGACGAGGCCGCCCAGTAGCCCGCACCCGGTCGCGAAGAGACGCGAGCCGCGCAGCGCGGGGAGCGGGAGCACCTGGTACATCGCATAGAAGATAACGAACGCCCCGAGCGCCCGGGCCAGCGCCGCCGTCGAGACGGCGCGGAGCAGGTACAGCCCGAGCCCCACGCCCACGAGCATGAACGGGACGAGGGCGAGCTGCTCCTTCCACGCGATCTGGCGCAGGTTCTTGATCCCCTGGCTGGCTGAGCCGAGATAGTCCAGCGAGACGACCAGCGGCACGACGGAGGTGACGGGCGAGACGAAGCTCAGGAGTGGAACCGCGATGAGGCCTGAGCCGAATCCCGCCATGCCCCGGACGAAGTAGGCCAGGAACAGGACCAGCCCGGAGTAGACCACGGTGTCCAAGGTCTCCCGTATAGCACGAGACCGGGCCGAACGTCGGGGTCAGGCCGGGCGATGGCGCCCGGTTGCGGTCAGGGCTGCTGGGCGGTTCGTGACGGACCGGGGGACAACGTCACGCTGGACTCGCCCAGCCGGCAAGCGGCGCGCTCGCAGGCCTGACGCGTGAGGATCCGAGCCGGCTGGCGCTCCGCGATGCGGCCACCGGACGGCGCGATGCACCGGGCCAGCCCCTGGAGCGCCGCCTGAATTTGCCGGCTCTCCTGAACCTCGTCATCATCGGTGGAGGGAGTGAACACGGCGGCGTCCAGCACGTCGTGGCGGGGCGCGCCGAACACCGGAGGCACGAGGCGGAGGACGAGGAGCCCGAAGGACTCGGCCGGCGCCGCCACGCCCGCGAACCTGCATGAGGAGGACCCATCGCACTGCGTGTGGATGCGCCGATCAGCGCCGGGGCACACCGCATGACCCTGCGCATTCACAGCCCAGACCAGGACACCGGTCTTGTGATGACACTGAATCCGGCCGGAAGCGTCGACGAGACAGATCATGAGCGCCGGACGCTCGGTGGAATCGACCCGGTTCATCGCGACCGAGATGTCCATGAGCTCGGACCACGATCCTGGGGTCGCGCCCAAGGAAACCTCGAACGCCGCATGCACGGTCACGGTCATCAGCACCAACAGCCCTCCGAGCGTCCAGATCTTGCCCATGGCTGTCCAAGGACAGGGCAAGAGACAGGCCAAGATCCAGGGCGCGAAAACCCTGATCTTTTCCGGGCCGATTGGCGCGGCTTATGACGAATTCCGTCCCCCTGGTGACACCCCTTGGCCGAGGGTGGGACCCTTCTCGAACACACGATATTTTGCGCATTGATTTTCAATCACTTACAGAATCGCCACTTGGCACGCCACTGGAATGGATGTAACCCCCAAAATCATGAGACACCCGGCGAAACTCCTCGTCGTCCTGGCGGTGCTGCTGCAGCCGTGGACCGCCGCCGCTCAGCAGGCGCCGTTGGCGTTCGGCGTGCTGAATCAGCAGAGCCCGGCTCTCACTGCGGAGCGGTGGAACCCTATCCTCCACTACGCGGGCATGGTGAGCGGCGTGCCGCTCCAGCTCAGGATGGGCCGCACAGTGCAGGAAACCAACGCGATGATGGCCCGCGGCGACTTCGACTTCGTGTTCACCAATCACAATTTTCAATCGGAGTTCGACATCCTCGGCTTCAAGGTGATCGCCCGCTGGGCGGGAGAGCCGATCCGGGCGGTCATCGCGGTGCCCGCGGACAGCCCGATCCACCACCTGCACCAGCTGGAAGGCAAGCGCGTATCCTTCCCCTCCACCGATGCCTTCGTGGCCTACGCCGTCCCGCTCGTGGCCCTGAAGCGGGCGGGGGTCCGCGTCGAGCAGGTGTTCGGCGGCAACCAGGAAGGCACCCTGGCCCAAGTCAAGGCCAGACGCGTCGAGGCGGGTGCGGCCAACTCCCGCTTTCTCAGCCAGTACGCGGAGCGCGAGCACGTGCAGTTCCGCGAGATCTACGTGTCCGAGGGCTTCCCCGACTTGGCGGTGATCGCGCATCCCCGGGTGCCCGCCGCCACCGTCGAGCGCGTGCGCCGCGCCCTGCTCGGAATGAGCAGCGATCCCAGCGCGGCTTCCGTCCTGACCCTCGCCAAGTCCAAGGGGTTCGAGGCGGCCGGCGACCGCGACTACGACGGCGTCCGGCGCGTCTACCGACTCGTCGGCCAGTGAAATCCAGCCTCCGTACGCTTCTGCTGGGCTTCTCGAGCGTCGCGATCGTCGCCGTCACGCTGAGCGGCCTCGCCCTCAACCTGCACGATCGCAGCACCGCGGCCCGGACGAGGCTGAGCGAGCAGACGGAGCGGCTCGGAACGGCGGCGGCTCCCCTGCTTCTCGACTCGCTGGTGGTCGGCGATCTGGCGCGGGCCGAGCAGACGCTGCGGAGCCTGAACGCGGAATCGGTGTGGAGCCGCGTGGCCCTCTACGAGAGCGACGGCCGCCGGCTTATCTTCGACGCCTCTCCCGACAATCTGAAGCGATCCGGGGCCCCTCGCTGGGTCAAGCACCTGGTTCCGGTGACGCTCGAGGAGCATCGGGTCGCGATCGCGGCGCCGCCCGTGGTCTACGGCGTGCTCGCGGTGACTCCTTCGGTGCAGAGCCTGGAAAGCGACCTCTGGACCGAGATCCGCACCATGATCGCGGTGACCGGCGTGCTCCTGGTGACCCTGCTCGGCCTGATCCACGTGATCCTGCTCGTCGGCCTGCGGCCGGTGCGCGCCCTCGCTGAGAGCGCGGCCCGGCTCGGCAGCGGAGACCTCACCGCCCGGATGCCGGAGACCAGGCTCAGCGAGATGGCGCCCACCGTGCGCGCCTTCAACTCGATGGCGGCCAGCCTCGAGCAGGCGCTGCACGAGGCACGCACCCGTGAGGCCCGGCTGGAAAGCCTCGTCGAGATCAGCGGCGACCTGTCGCGGATGCAGGAGCTCGACTCCCTCCTCGGGCGCATCGCGGAGGCGTGCGGGCGTCTTGTCAACACCGACTGGGCGGGCTTCCGCCTCGTGGACGGCGAGGATCTGGTCATCGCCGGAACGGTGGGGCACAGCGACTACATGGTGACACCGCGTCTCAGGATCGGCAGTAGCCTGGCCGGGACCGTGGCCGCCTCCGGACGCCCGCTCTTGGTGCGGGATCCCGCCAACGATCCCCGCGTGCTCCCCGAGCACGCGAAGGAGATGCGCCGCTTCGGCGCCCGCGGGTTCCTGGGGGTACCCGCCAAGATCGGAGACCGGGTAGTCGGCGTCCTCAGCTTCCAGACCAAGCGGGAGGAGGGATTCTCACCGGAGGACATGGCCATCGCCACGGCCTTCGCCTCCCACGCGGCGATCACGGTCGAGAACCGCCGATTGCTGCTCGAGTCCCGCCGCGCCTACGACGAGCTGGCCGAGACCCAGGGCCAGCTCGAGCAGGCTCAGAAGATGGACGCCATCGGCCGGCTCGCGGGCGGCGTCGCTCACGACTTCAACAACCTCCTGACCGTCATCCTCGGGCGCGCCGAGATCCTGCTGCACCAGCTGAAGCCCGAGAATCCGATGCACCGCGGCATCGAGCTGATCCACCGCACCGCCGGCCGTGCCGCGGACCTGACGCGCCAGCTCCTTGCCTTCGGCCGCAAGCAGGTGCTCGAGCCAGTCGTCCTCGATCTGAGCGAGGTGACCACGGACCTGAAGGACATGCTGGGGCGGCTCATCGGTGAGGACATCGCGCTCCTGACCACGCCGACCCCGGGGCTCGGACGCGTGAAGGCCGACCGCGGCCAGATCGAGCAGGTGGTGATGAACCTGGCCGTCAACGCGCGCGACGCCATGCCCCAGGGCGGCCGCCTCATCCTCGAGACCGCGAACGTGGAGCTCGACGACGAGTACGTGCGCCGGCACGTCGGGGCGCGGCCCGGTCCTCATGTCATGCTCGCCGTCACCGATACCGGCAGCGGTATCCCGCGCGAGATCCAGGCGCACATTTTCGAACCGTTCTTCACCACCAAGGAGCAGGGAAAGGGTACCGGACTGGGCCTGGCCACCGTCTACGGCATCGTCAAGCAGAGCGGCGGGTACATCGAGGTGGACAGCGAGCCGGACCAGGGCACGACGTTCCGGATCTACCTGCCCCGGCTCGATGCCGCGGCTACCACGGTGGATCGAGGCGCGCGGCCGGCCGCGGCCGCGGGCGGCACCGAGATCATTCTGCTCGTGGAGGACGAGGAGGGCGTGCGCGAGCTGGCGCGCGACATCCTCCGGGCCAGCGGCTACACCGTGCTCGAGGCGCGCAACGGCCCCGAGGCTCTGTTGCTCTGCGAGCGGCACCAGGGCCCGATCGATCTCCTCCTCACGGACGTGGTCATGCCCCGGATGAGCGGCCGCGAGCTGGCCGAACGCCTGGGTCCGCTCCGGCCCGACCTCAGCGTGCTCTACATGTCGGGTTACACCGACGACGCGGTCATCCGCCACGGCGCGCTCGGCGCGGGCACCGCGTTCCTGCAGAAGCCCTTCACGCCCGCCGCCCTCGTCCAGCGCGTCCGCGAGACGCTCGACCTCGCGACCGCGGGCAACTCCGCGTAAGCGGTGCTCCCGGCGGTCTACCTGCTGATCGCGCCCCGCCGCGAGGCGGCTAGCGCCCCGACAGCGCCGTGATCAAGTAGACCCCGAGGACGATGAGCACTGTCCCCACGGCGACCCGGGCGGTGAGAATCTCCACCCCGCGGAGGAAGAACGGGGTGAAGAGGAGCACGAAGATCGGCGTCGACGACGCGAGCGGCATGACGACGCTGACCGCGCCGAAACCCAGAGCGACGATGGTCAGGAAGACCCCCGCGTTCTCCGTGATGCCGGCCGCGACGAAGTAAACGAGCGTCCGGCCGCGACACTTGCGGAGGCCATGGTGGCCGCTCGCCAGCATCAGCGTGCTGAACGCGATCATCGCCGTCGTCACGTTGATCGCAGTCCCGAGGACCGGGCCCATCTCGCCCAGGGCGACTTTCCGGATGATCGCGACGATCCCGAAGCAGGTGGCGGAGGTGAGGGGCAGCACGATCTGCCACGGGCGGAAGCCGAGACGCTGCCCGCTCGTCGAGAGCAGGACGGTCCCCACCACGATGACGACCGTGCCGGCGAGGATCGGCAGGGTCACGCGCTCCCCGAGCAGCAGGATGGCGAGCAACGACGCGATCAGCGGCGTCAGGTTCCCCACGGCGGCGGCGACGGCGGCGCCCACCTTCTCGATGGCGAGGAAGCGGGTGAGGCGACCCCCGACCGTTCCGATCAGCCCCGCGGAGGCGAACAGGAGCAGGCTGCGCAGAGACACTTTTCCGATCCCGCCCGTGCCGATCACGCAGATCCACAGGCCCACGGCGCCGACGATCATGTTGATCCAGACGCCGGTGTAAGGATCGCTGCGGCGGAGGCCCTGACGGACGAAGATCGTCGCCGCCGCGGAGAGCACGGCGGCGGCGAGGGCCAGCGCGGGAACGATCGCGGGGGCGGTCATCGACTCAGAGCCCGTGAACGAGTCGCGGTATCGAGGAGCGCCACGGCTCTGCCGGGGCGCTTCCGAGCGTCCGGGGCGTGGCGGGAGCCATGTCGGGGCCCCCCACTCAGAGGAGCGCGGGCACGGCGCGCAAGTGGCGCACCGGGGAGACGACGAGCCAGACCACGGCGAGCAGACACCCGAGCTCGGCGACCACGAGGGTGAGGGGCAGGCCGATCAGCGCGCCGACGGCGCCGCCGATCAGGGCGCCGATCGGCTGCGCCCCGCCCGCCATGAAGCGGATGGTGGCGTTGACGCGTCCCTGGAGCCGGTCGGGCATGATGGCCTGACGCACGCTCACCGCGTGTACCCAGTAGACGATGACCGCCATCCACTGGCCGAATTCCGACGCGACCAGCATCGGGATGGCGATACGCGGCACGAGCACCGCGAGGGGCACGAGCAGGCCGGTCAGGCCGAAGCAGAGCTGCGCGGCGATCATCGCGGGACCAGGACCCCAGCGACGCCCCAGCGGGCCCGCGACGATGGCGCCGGCCAGCGAGCCGATGCCGCCGGTGGCCAGGACCAGGCCGATGCCGACGGGGCCGAGCCCCAGGTCCCGCGCCATGTAGAGGACGTAGACGGCCAGGAACATGCGGCCGAAGAGCGTCATGGTGGCCGAGCACGCCACCAGCGCGCGCAGCAGCGGATGGGCAAGGACCACGCGCAGCCCCTCGAGGATCTCGGCCCACACGCCGGCACGGTCGACCGCGCGCGTCGGTGCCGGCTCGCTGGCGCGCGTCCACGTGATCAGCCATGCCGACGCGAGCAGGGACAGCGCGTCGAGCACGACGGCGAAGGCGGCGCCGAGGAGCCCTACCAGGGCGCCGCCGAGGCTCGGGCCGACCACCTGCGCGCCCGCCGCCGTGACCTCGAGCTTGCTGTTGCCGTCGACGAGCTGGTCGCGGCCAATCAGCGAGGGCAGGAAGGCAAGATGCGCGACGTCGAAGAGCAGGCCGAGGGCGCCGACGAGAAAGGCAACGGCGCAGAGCAGCTCGATGCCCAGCACGCCCAGCACGCTGGCGAGCGGAATCAGGAGCAGGAGGGCGGCCCGACTCACGTCAGTCGCGATCAACACGGGCCGCCGCCGCAGCCGGTCGACCCACACGCCCGCGAAGAGCCCGACGAGCAGGGCGGGCGCGCTGCCCGCCGCGGTGAGCACGCCCATCTCCCACGGCGAGGCAGCGAGCGTGAGGGCCCCGATCAGCGGGAGCACCAGGGCGGTAATCTGCGAGCCGACGTCGGAGATGGCGGAGGCGGTCCAGTACTTCAGGAACTCGCGATCGCGCCACAGGCCCGTGAAGCGCTCACGCATGCGCGGGCTCGTGGCGTTGCCTAGGGGGACGATACTCCGCGGCGGTGGGTTGCCGTACGACGGAGCCGCCGTGACTGAGTGACTTGATCGTTGCCTCCAGAACTGGCTAAATCTTGGCAGCAGTGGGGGACATCATACCCGGAGGGTCGGCTTTCATGATGCACGCATGAAGTGCGCCGGGTGCGGGCAGCAGAGTCCTGCGGGATCGCGGTTCTGCGCGGGCTGTGGCGCGCGCCTCGTTCCCGCGTGCCCGGCGTGCGGCGCGGAGCTTCCCCTCGACGCCCGCTTCTGTCCTCAGTGTGGGCAGGCCTCGCTCACGGGCGCGGCGGTCACCGCGGAATTCGCGAGCCCGGCGACGTACACCCCCAAGCATCTCGCCGAGCGCATCCTCACCTCGAAGGCCGCCCTCGAGGGCGAGCGCAAGCAGGTCACCGTCCTCTTCGTGGACGTCTCCGACTTCACCGCGCTCTCGGCGCGGCTCGACCCCGAGGACGTGCACGCGCTGATGACGCGCGCCTTCGAGCTCATGCTGGCCGAGGTCCATCGGTACGAAGGCACCGTGAACCAGTTCCTCGGTGACGGCATCATGGCGCTCTTCGGCGCGCCCATCGCTCACGAGGACCATGCGCAACGGGCCGTGCGGGCCGCCCTCGGCATCGCGCGCGCCCTCGAGGATTATCGACGCGACCTGGAGCGCGAGCGCGCCCTGAGCTTCAAGGTGCGCCAGGGCCTCAACAGCGGGCTGGTCGTCGTCGGGAGCATCGGCAACGACCTCCGGATGGACTATACGGCGGTCGGGGACACGACCAACGTCGCCGCGCGCTTGCAGCAGGGTGCCGAGCCCGGACACATCGTGATCGGCGAAACCACGTACCGTCTCGTCGCCGACTACTTCGACACCCGGTCGCTCGGTGAGCTGTCCGTGCGCGGCAAGGCGGAGCCCATCCGCGCGTGGATCGTCGAGGCCGCGCGCGAAGGCCGGACGAGGCTCGATGCCGGTGCCCAGCGCGGGCTCACGCCGCTCGTCGGACGCGGGCGAGAGCTCGAGGCGCTCGAGGCCGCCCTCGCCCGGACCCGCGCCGGGCACGGGCAGGTCGTGTTCGTCGTCGGGGAGCCGGGGATCGGCAAGTCGCGCCTGCTCTACGAGTTCCGCGGGCGCGCGAGCGAGGCCGACTGGCGCGAAGGGCATTGCCTCTCCTTCGGCCGCGCCACGGCCTTTCATCCGCTCGTCGACCTTCTCAAGCGATGGGTGGGCATCGACGAGCGTGATGCCGAGGATGTCGCGGTGACGAAGGTCGAGGGCGCCGTGGCGGCCATCGGCGACGACGTGCGCGCGGCGGCGCCCTACCTGCTCTATCTTCTCTCGCCCGGGGCGGCCGACGCCGCCATCACCGCGCTCGATCCGCGCGAGCGCCGCGGCGGCATCTTCGAGGCGCTCCGCAGAATGATCCTGCGCGCGGCCGAAGGGCGGCCGCAGATCGTGGTGATCGAGGACCTCCACTGGATCGATCGGGCGACCGAGGAGTTCCTGGCCGTGCTCGGCGACAGCGTGCCCGCGAGCCCGGTGCTCCTGATCTTCACCTACCGCCCCGGCTACGCGCAACCCTTCGGGGAGCGCACGTATCACACGCGGATCGTGCCGGCGCCGCTGTCGGAGCCCGAGAGCGCCCGCATGGCCGCGGCCATCCTCGCGAGCGACGCGTTACCCGACACGCTCCGGAGCGCCATCGCCGCCAAGGCCGAAGGCAATCCGTTCTATGTCGAGGAGGTCGTGCGCTCGCTGCGCGAGGCGGGGGCGATCCGCGTCGAGAACGGCCGCTTCGTGCTCACCGCGCGGCTCGACGACGTCGTCATCCCCGACACGATCCACGACGTGATCATGGCGCGCATCGACCGGCTGGAGGAGGCCCCGAAGCGGACGTTGCAGACCGCCTCCGTCATCGGGCGCGATTTCACGCAGCGCCTCGTCGAGCGCCTGAGCGAGGTCCGCGGCCGGAGCGACACGCTCCTGCGCGAGCTGCGGGCCGTGGAGCTGATCTACGAGACGGGCGTGTTCCCCGAGGTCGCCTACCGCTTCAAGCACGCCCTCACCCAGGACGTCGCCTATCGCTCGTTGCTCGTCCAGCGCCGTCGCGAGCTGCATGGTCTGATCGGCGCCGCCATCGAAGCGCTCTACGCCGACCGTCTCACCGAGCACTACGAGGTCCTCGCCCATCATTTCTCCCTCGCGGAAGACTGGCGGCGCGCCTTCGACTACCTGCTGAAGGCCGGAGAGAAGGCGGCGGCGGCCTTCGCGCTGCGTGACGCGCTGGCCTTGTACGACCAGGCGCTGGGCGTCGCCGATCGCCTCGGGGGCGCCCTGCCCGCCGCCGCCCGCATGGCCATCCACCAGGCGAAATCGTCCCACGCGTTTTTCCTCGGCGACTTCAACCAGGGCCGGGCCGAGGGGGAGCGATGGCTCGCCCTCGCCGAGGGCGCGGGCGATCGGGCGGCCGCGGCGTCGGCGCTGGCGTGGACGAGCTTCGCCACCATGTGGGCGCAGGACTTCGACGCGGCCAGCGACTATGCGCGCCGCGCCATCGAAGTCGGCGGCGCCGCCGACGTCCCCGCCGCGGTGGGTGGCGGCTACCTCACCATGGCCTACGTGAATGCCCTGAGCGGCCGGCACGACAAGGCGGGCTCGGAGTTCGACGAGGCGCTTCGCGTCAGCCGCATCGCGCGCGATCCGGCGCGCGAGATCCTCACCCTGCAGATGCATGGCGTCTTCCACGGCTGGCGCGGCGACTACGGGCGCGCGCACGCCGGCGCCGACGAGGCGGTCCGCCTCGCGCGCGACCATGGCTTGCTCGTCCTCTATCTGCGCAGCCTGTGGACGCGCGGACTGACGTCGACGTCGATCGGCGACTGGGACGGCGCCCTGGGTGACCTCGAGGAAGGCATCGCGGTGGCCGAACGGATCGGCGACCGCGGCTTCATGCCTCGGATGATGAACACCCTCGGCTGGCTGCACATCGAGTGCGACGACATCGAGCGCGGGATCGATGTGACAGGTCGGGCGGCCGCGTTCGCCCGCGACATCCGCCACGCCTTCGGCGTCGAGATGTACACCTTCTGCACCGTCAACCTCGGTGACGCCTTCCTGGCCAAGGGTGACCTCACGCTGGCCGGCGAGAAGTTCGACGAGGCGCGACGCATCGCCGAAGACCCCAAGACCCACGAGTGGATGAAGTGGCGCTATACGCTGCACCTCCACGCGAGCCTCGGCGAGTACTGGCTGGCCCGCGGCGACCATCGGCGGGCCGTCGAGTTCGCCGAGCGTTCGCTGGCGGGGTCGCGGCCGACCCGGTCGCTCAAGTACGTCGCGCGGGCCCTGCGGCTCCTCGGCGACGTCGCGCGCCGGGACCGGCGGTGGGACGACGCCGAGCGCGCGTTGCGGGAGTCGGTCGAAATCGCCCGCGCCATCGCGCATCCCAACCAGATCTGGAAGACGGAGCTGGCCCTGGCGCGACTCCATGCCGCCACGGGCCGGCGTGATGCGGCGGCCGAATCTCTCGCGGCGGCTCGCCGGACCATCGAGGGGCTCCGGGGCGGGGTGCGGGACGCGCGTCTGCTCTCTGGGCTCACCGACGGCCCGCTGATCCGCGGCGTCTTCGACGCCTCCCCCTTCGACTGAGGAGCGGCCTGCGAGACCTCACCGTCGGCGCCATCGCGTATACTCCGGACGCACTCCCGACGAAAGGAGCCCGTGCGTGGCCAGGATCAACGAGGCCTTCCTGAACCTCCAGGCGAGCTATCTCTTCGCTGAGGTCAAGCGGCGGAGCCAGGCCTATCGCGAGGCGCACCCCGATGCGCGGCTGATCGACCTGGGGATCGGCGACGTCACCCTGCCCCTTCCCCCGGCGGTGGTCCAGGCCCTGGAGGTGGCCGTCCACGAGCAGGCGAGCGCCAAGACGCTCAAGGGCTATGGCCCCTACGTGGGCTACGAGTTCCTCCGCGCCGCGATCGCCGCGCACGACTTCGGCGCACGTGACGTCAAGCTCGGGGCCGACGAGATCTTCGTGAGTGACGGCGGCAAGAGCGACGCCGCGAACATCCAGGAGCTGTTCGCGCAGGACTCCGTGGTGGCCCTGATGGACCCCGCCTACCCGGTGTACGCGGACGCCAACGTGATGGCCGGCCGATCGCGTCCGGCCGACAGCACGGGGCGCTATGCCGACTTCGTGTATCTGCCGTGCACCGCGGAGAACGACTTCCAGCCGGCGTTGCCCGATCGGCACGTCGACCTGATCTACCTCTGCTACCCGAACAATCCGACGGGCGCGGTGATGACGCGCGCGGCCCTCGGGCGCTGGGTCGACTATGCCCGCGCGCACGAGGCGGTGATCGTCTACGACGCCGCCTACGAGGCGTACATCCGGGACTCCGAGATCCCGCGCTCGATCTACGAGATCGAGGGGGCGCGCGAGGTGGCCATCGAATCCCGCAGCTTCTCGAAGAGCGCCGGATTCACCGGCTTGCGGATGGCCTACACGGTCGTGCCGCGCGAGGCGCAGGGGCGGACGGCCGAGGGCCGTGGCGTGAGCCTGAACCAGCTCTGGCTCCGCAGACAGTCGACGAAGTCGAACGGTCCGCCGTATGTCATTCAGCGCGCCGCCGCGGCCGTCTACACGCCGGAGGGCCAGGAACAGGTCCGAGCCCTGATCGACCACTACATGGAGAACGCCCGCATCATCCGCGCGGGCCTGGAAGCGGCTGGTCTCACCGTGTACGGCGGGCGCAATGCGCCGTACATCTGGATCCGCACGCCGGCCGGCGTGTCGTCGTGGGATTTTTTCGATCGCCTCCTCGCCGAAGCCCAGGTGATCGGCGTGCCCGGATCCGGCTTCGGCCCGAGCGGCGAGGGCTACTTCCGCGTCACGGCCTTCGGCTCCCGCGCGCAGAGTGCCGAGGCGGTCGAGCGCATCGCGGCCCGCCTGCGCGGATAGCTCCGGCGACATGCCCGATCCCGCCCTCGGCGCCTACCTCCGCGCCCGAAGGACTTCGAGATGAGAGCGAAACCAAGGTGACCGCCGACCCGCCGCCTCAGAACACCTACGACGATCCCGACTTCTTCGCGGGCTACTCGCGGCTGGAGCGGTTCGGCGCCGGCTGGACGAAGGCGTTCGAGCATCCGAGCTTCATGACCCTCCTCCCCGACGTCGCGGGACGCCACGTTCTCGACCTCGGGTGTGGGGCCGGCCAGCTCGCGCACCATCTCGCGGAGCGAGGCGCCTCGGAGGTGATCGGCGTCGACATCTCCGAGCGGATGCTCGGGTTGGCCAGGGCCGAGCGCAGCCATCCCCACCTGACTTACGTGCACGAGGCGATCGAGCAGGCCACCTTCGCGCCCGATCGCTTCGACCTCGTCGTGAGCTCCATGGCCATCCACTACGTCTCGGACTACCGTGGGCTCATCCAGCGCATCGCGCGCTGGCTCCGCCCCGGGGGCATCCTCGTCTACTCGACCGAGCACCCGGTCTATCTCACTCGTGCCTCCACCGAGGGCTGGGTGCGGGACGCGACGGGACAACCCTTGCACTGGGCGGTGGACGCCTACGCCGAGGAGGGTCTGCGCGAGGAGCACTGGTTCAAGGACGGCGTACAGAAGTACCACCGCACATTGGCCACCCTGCTCAACGTGCTGATCGACGCGGGGCTCTCGATCGAGCGGGTGGTGGAGCCCGTCCCCGATGAGGCGCAGCTGAACCGGCGGCCGGAGTGGGTCCATGAGCGGCGGCGGCCCTTCTGTCTGCTCGTTCGCGCCCGAAAGACGTGAAGCGCTGCCGGTGCCGGCTGATCGCTCTCACCGCGGCGGCCGTCGTCGCAGGGTGCGTGGCGAGCGCGCCACCCCGCGAGTTCGCTCCGGGCACCCTGCGCCTGCTTCCCGCCGAGCCGGCGGCATCGATCCTCTACGTGGCGCTGGGCGACAGCACGGTGGAGGGTGTCGGGGCCAGCGCTCCCCCTCGCCACTACGTGGGCCGGCTCCACGAGCGGCTCCTCGCCGTCTATCCCCAGGCGCGGCTGATCAACCTCGGGGTCGGGGGCGCCACGGCCGCCGGGGTACTGCGTCGCCAGCTCCCGCGGGCCCTGGAGCTCCAGCCCGATCTCGTCACGCTCTCCGTCGGCCCCAACGACATCACCCAAGGACGAGATCTCGAGAGCTACGCCCGCGACGTCGAGGCGATCCTCCGGACGCTGACCCACCGGACGACCGCCGTCGTGGTGGTCAATCTCATCCCCGATCTCACCGTCACGCCTCGCTTCAGGGGCAAGGAGATCGAGGCGCTGGTGCCCCAGCGCGTGGTCGCCTTCAACGAGATCCTGATTCGTCAGGCGCGCGCGAATGGAGCGGAAGTCGTGGACCTCTACGCCGCGAGCCAGCGGGAGGTGCCGGGCCGCCCCGAGCTCATCGGGGCCGACCGCTACCATCCCTCGGATGAGGGCTACGCGCGCTGGGCCGAACTGATGTGGGCCGGGATCGAGGCGCGGATCCTGCGCCCGCCGAGTGTCCCTACCCGCCCTTGAGGCGCGGATCGAGCCAGTCTCGCAGCGCGTCGCCCAGCATGTTCCAACTACTGCCTCGCGCGCCCGCGCACCCGACAGTCGCGAGATACCAGTCCGACCCCTGCCGCCCGCCCCCGGTCAGCTTTACCGAGTCGGATCGCCCAACTTTGCTCCACGCTGCCGGCTCGCCGGCACAACTACCGATGCAACCTGGATTTCCCAGAGGTGGCACGGAAGATGCCTCCGACCAGATGCAGAAGATCTGGCTCGATCCCGAGCCCATGAGGAGAAAGGGCCATGGAACATGACTTCGTCTATTGTCCGCGATGCCTACGCTATTCGGTCGTCCGCTGGCTACGGGGGCTCGGCCAGTGGGAGTGCGAGGACTGCACGTACAGGCTGCCCAGGGAGGAGATGATGGCATGGACGACTACTGCGACACTGCCATCGTAGCTCTCATGCTGGCCCTCGCGGTCTGCCTCACCGTGTTCTTTCTCAAGGTGGCGGAGCCGAGCGGGGGGCTCGTCGAACTGCTGTTTCCCCGGCTCTGAGCGGGCCGCCTAGACCAGCGGCCGGACCTAGAGAAGAAGAAGTGAGCCCTCACTGAATGATCTGATCCGCTCTCCGCAGCAGCGGCGGGGGGATCAGTGAGCCGAGCGACTTGGGCGGTCTGCGCGTTCGTGTGACGGCCCGGGAAACGCAACGTGTGCGCGCGAAGAAACGCTCTGCCGCTACCCACCGTCGCATTGCAAGACCTGGCCCCGTAACTGGCCCGTAACTCGGTAACTACTGGCCCCGGTAACTACCCGCCCTTGAGGCGAGGATCGAGCAAGTCTCGTAGCGCGTCGCCCAGCATGTTGAACCCGAAGACGGCGAGCGAGAGAGCCACCGCGGGCCAGATGGCGAGCCCGGGCGCGCGGTACATGTGGTCGAGGCCGGCGAGGGAGAGCATCCCGCCCCAGGTCGGATAGGGCGGCGGCACCCCGAGCCCGAGGAAGGACAGGCTCGCCTCGGTGAGGATCACCGTGGAGAGGCCGGTCGTGGCCACCACGATGATCGTCGGCAGCACGTTCGGCAGGATGTGTCCGGCGGTGATCCGGACATGGCCGGCTCCCGCGGCGCGGGCGCCCTCGATGTAGGTGTTCTCCTTGATCGAGAGCGCCATGCTCCGGACGATCCGCGAGTTCTGGATCCCGAAGGCCGTTCCCAGCACGATCGTGATGTTCCACGCCCCTGGCCCCACCAGCGACATGATGGACATGAGAAGCAAGAGGGGCGGGAAGGCCATCCAGGCGTCCACCGCCCGCTGGAGGAGCAGGTCCACCCGCCCGCCGAAGTAGGCGGAGCCGATACCGACGAAGGTGGCGATGAGGCAGCCGAGGCTGACGGCGCCGAACCCCACGTAGAGCGACACCCGCGCCCCGTAGAGCAAGCGCGTGAGCAGATCCCGGCCGAGCGGATCGGCGCCCAGCCAGTGCTCGCGGCTGATCGGCGCGAAGCGCTCGCGCAGGTTCGTCTCCGCGAACCCGTAGGGGGTGATCACGTCGGCGAGCACCGCCCCCCCCAGCATGACGATCACGATCACCGCGCCGAGCGTGCCGAGCGGCTTGTGGCGCACGAGCTGGATCCAGACGTCGGTGTACCACGCGCGGGTTCGCGGGAGCCGTCGCAGGTTGACGGCGGCGCCCCCCGGCTCCACGGCCACCGCCGCGGACCCGCGGGACCTAGTGGTATCGGATGCGGGGGTCCAGGAAGGCATAAGTGAGATCGATGAGCAGGTTGAGTCCCACCACTATGGCGGCCACCATGAGGTTCACGGACTGCACGACGGGATAGTCCAGACGGGTGAGGGCCTCGAAGAAGAAGAGCCCCACCCCGGGCAGACGGAAGATCGACTCGACGATGACCGATCCGCCGATGTAGAGCGGGGTCTGGAGCCCGACGAGGGTGATGACGGGGATCATCGCGTTCTTGAGGGCGTGGCGGAGGACCACGGTCCGCTCGCCGAGCCCCTTGGACCAGGCGGTGCGGATGTAGTCCTGGCGGAGCACGTCGAGGAGGGCCGAGCGCATGATCCGCATGATGGGTCCGGCCCGCGTGACCCCGAAGACGAGCGCGGGCACCAGCATGATCTGGAGATTGGCGATGGGGTCCCGGCTGAAAGGGACATAGGTCCACACGGGCGTCCACCGGAACCAGATGGACGGGAGCACCACCACCAGCACGGCCAGTCCGAAGTACGGCACGGACAGCGCCAGGATGGCGAGCACGCGGCCCGCGTAGTCGGCCACGGTGTCCTGGCGCACCGCCGACACGATCCCCACCACGATGCCGATGACCACCGAGATCAGGATGGTGAGGGCGGCCAGCTCGAGGGTCACGGGAAAGCGCCGCGCGAACTCGTCCCAGATGGGCTGCCGCGTCCAGTAGGAGTGGCCGAAGTCGCCGCGCAGCAGGATGCCCCCGATCCAGTCGAGATACTGGACGTGGATGGGACGGTCGAGCCCGAGGTCCTTCCGCAGGGCCTCGAGGGTGGGCGCGTAGGCGTGCCCTTCCACCATCCGGGTCGCCACGTCGCCGGGCATGAGGCGCATCATCGCGAAGACGATGATGCTCACCAGAAACAGCGTGGGGACGGCGAGGGCCGCCCGGCGGAGGACGTACCGCTTCACGAGCTACTTGTCGAGCCAGGTGAACATGAGCTTGTAGCCCATCCCGTAGCCGTCGTGATGCTTGAAGCCCTTCACGTACGGCGGGTGGGTCTGGTACTGGGGCGCGTTGGGCAAGTACACGTAGTACGCCTTGTCGGCGAGGTAGCGCTGGATGTCGTCGACGATGATCTTGCGCTTCTTCGGGTCGAGCTCCCGGCGCTGGGCCGCCAGCATCTTGTTGAGGTCGACGTCGACCACGTTGCTCCGGTTGTTCGGCTGCTCGGGGTAGAAGGCCCCGTAGAGCCAGTCGTCCACCTCGGTGAACGGGGTGACGGGCCCGATGGCCATCTTCTCGAACTTGCCAAGGTAGGTGGTGGAGATGTACTTCCCGTACTCCTCCGGCTTGAGATCGACCTGGATGCCGATCTTGCCCAAGTTGTCGGCGGTCATCTCGTAGTAGTTGCGCCAGGGCGGCGTGTAACCCGGCCAGTGGAAGGCCGGCGTGGAGAAGCCCTTGGCGAAGCCGGCCTGCGCGAGGAGGCGCTTGGCCTCGGCGGGGTCGTAGCCCACGAGATACTTCGCCTTGGCCGGATCCTGGCTCGCCGCCTCGAGCTTCCACTCCTTCATGGCGCAGGGCACGGGGCCCGCGTCGGTGCACCCCTCGCCGTAGAGCAGGGCCTCGTTCCACCCCTTGCGGTCGATGGCCAGGGAGACGGCGCGGCGCACGCGGACATCGTTGAAGGGCGGCTGGTCCGTCCGGAAATAGATGATCCCCTGCGACATCACCTGCTGCGGGATCAGGACCAGCTCGGGGTTCGTCTGCTGGAGGGACTTCCCCTCCTCCACGCTCGACCAGCCGAAGATCTGCATCATCTCCACGCGGCCCGCGCGCAGGAGGGACACCCGGGCCGAGGCGTCCGGCGTGATCTCGAGCACGACACCGTCCAGATGTGGCAGGCCCTTCACGAAGTAGTCGGGGTTCCGCTCCCACACCACGCGCACGCCCTTGTCGTACGACTTGAAGACGAAGGGCCCGGTGCCGATGACGGCGTCGGGGTGATTGAAGTCCTTGAACTTGGCCTCCGCCTCGCGCGGGAGGATGGCCGTGTAGACGGGATTGGCCAGATGGTTGAGGAGCGGCGCGAACGGCTCCTTGAGGGTGAGGCGCACGGTGTACTTGTCGACCACCTCGATGGCCTGCACGGGCTCGAGCCGGGCGCGGAAGCCCGACTTGGCCATGAAACGCTCGAGGGAGTACTTGACATCGTCGGCCGTGACCTCGCGACCGTTCACGGGCGGCTTGTTGTGGAACTTCACGCCCTTGCGCAGGTAGAAGACGAGGGTGGTGGGATTCTTGTACTCCCAGCGCTCGGCGAGGTCGGGCACGATCGTGAAGTCGGAGGCGTGCTTCTGCTCGGGACCGTAGGCGAAACGCACGAGCTGGCTATAGGCCATGCTCACGTAGCAGTGGGTGAGGAAGCTCACCGAGAGATGGGGATCGAGGTTGGGCGCTTCCCGCTCGGCCATCCGGAGGACGCCGCCGCGCTTGGCCGCCTGAGCGGCGACCGGGGGCACGGCGGCAATCAGGGTCAGCAGGAGCAGGCAGAACCCCGTGACGAGACCTCGTCGGACCATGGCGCGCCTCCTCGCTCCCCCTCGGCCGCAGGACGGCGCCCAAGGGTCACGGATCAATGTCGGGAACAAAGCGCGGGAAAGGTCCCACCATCTTCGTCAAACGGCACTCGTTGTCAAGCGCCATGACGCCGCCCGGCAGGCTTCTAACGCTGCTGGGCAGCGAGGATCTCGAGGGCGTCGTGGGCGGCGCGGGCGACGTCGGGATCAGAATCTGTCGTGAGGCGACGCATATCCGGCTGGAGACTCGAGGCACCGATATCGGCGGCGATGAGCAGGACCATGGGCAGATGCTCGCGCCGTCGGATGGCCTCGGCCACGAGAGGCTCCGCGCGCTTGCCGCCCTGAACGAGAAGCATGCCGGCGACGGTTCGTTCGCCTTCGTCCGTCGAGCCGAGGGCCCTGACCAACCCGCGGCCGGCCGAGCGACACCCGGTGGCCGTCCAGAGTGATTTGAGCGCGTAGAGCCGGACGAAGGTCAACGGCCCCATGCGGCCATCCTAGCGCGCGGGCGCCTGATTCCTGATGATCAGAGCCAAGCCCGCACGTCGTACTGCCGCCAGGTGGCCGGGTCGTGGGACAGGGAGTGGTCGAACCAGAGGGGCAGCACGTGCTCCTCGATGCGCGGATCGTAGAATCTCTGGCCCCCGCCGTCGGCGAGGATGACCAGGTCGAGATGCACGCGGATCGAGATGACCCGGTTCAGCAGATTGAACGCGGGCGTGTACTGCGGCCAGTGCACGGGGCAGCTCAACAGGATCATGCGGCCGACCTGCATCCCCGCGTGGTTGGCCACCATCGACACGCTGCCGCCGTGGCTGTGGGCGAAGAGGTCGAGCCCGGCAAGGTTGTGCTGCTGGACCCAGGTGCGGAGCCGGGCCCCGCCCAGGGCGCGCGCGGCGACGCTGTAGCCGCCCGACCAGTCGAAGCGGTCCTGGGCGCCGTACAGGTTCGGATCGACGTCGGTGTGAACGTATTGCCAGAAATCCCCGTTGGGCGGCTGCCACCATGCGGCGGTGCGGGCCCACGTCCCGTGCACGAGCAGGCTCGTGCGGGATCGTCGCCGCGTCGAGCGCCGCCGCCTGGGCTCGAGCAGCCGGGCGAGCACGGAATGGCGCGGATCGACCCGCGCGAGCGCGGTCGCCGCCACCTCGCGCGTCAGCGGATCGCGGCTGCGGACGCCGCGCGCGAGGATGGCCAGCGCGCGCGAGGGGTCGGCCGCGACCGGAAAGTACGAGGCCGCCGCGGCCACGCGGACCAGCTCGTGCGGGTGGCGCAGAGCCACTTCCACGAGGGCGCCGGCGGTCTCGTGGCTGGTGTCTCGATAGAATGCGCTGGCCGTGCGCCGCAGCGCGGCCGTGGCCGTGCGCGCTTCGCCGCGGGACGGGGTCGGCCCCGGCGCGGCCGCAAATCTCACCCCGGCCACGCGCTGGAGCGTTTCGGGTTGAAGGCGAGGCGCACCCGCCGGGAGACGCGGAAATCCCAGCTGGCGCAGATCGCTCGAAGGAATCGCCCGGAGCGTGCGCCGCGCAACCGGATGCAGCAGCCGGCCAGACGCTTGGGCTCGCGCCTCGACCGCCGCCGTATCGCCGCGCAGGTGCGCGCCGATCAGCAACAGCGTGGCCGCCTGAGAGAGGACGTGATTCGGTTCCTTGACGTCTCTGAAGGCCGCCGGGCCGGCGATCGGCCGCAACGTACGTGCGCCTCTCTGCGTCCGTGAGCGTCCCGCCGAGCCCTGGCGCCGTCGAGCCATCTGGGTCCCTCCCTGCTCGATCTAATCGAAACGATGTAGCCGGGGATCACCGTAACAATCAAGCTACCAGTCACGGACAGCCGCTCATGCGAAGCTGGCGTGCCTCAGCGCCTTTCGCAAGCGTGAGGGCGTCACGCGCCGGAGCACCACCTCGCGCGCGCCCACAAAGGTGCCCAGGGCGGCGAAGGCCTCCCCCAGCCCACTCAGCGCCTCGTCTTGATCCAGGCCATCCCCACCGGCCGGCGGCGTCTTCCCTGCCACGAACCACGGCTCGAAGTGCACGTGCCGGATCTCCAGCCGGCCCTCGGCGCGATGGCTCTTGGCGTCGACGCGGCCGATGAGATGGCCGTGATGGAGGATGGGCAGCGTGTAGTAGCCGTGCACGCGCTTGTGGCCGGGGGTGTAGACCTCGATGCGGTAGTCGAATCCGAACAGACGCGTCACCCGGTCGCGATACCACAGCATCGAGTCGAAGGGCGAGAGCAGGGTCGTCCCGCGCGATGGCGCGGACGCCCGGCGCGCCCGGGCGAGAGCCGAGAGATCGCGGGTGAGGGCGAACCAGCGGCCGGACCGTCCTTCGACCTCGAGCTCTGTCACCTCGCCGCGCTCGATCAGCGCGCGGAGGGCGGCGCGGCGAGGCCCCGGCCCGAAGCGCGGGAAGGTCAGATAGTGGGTCATGTCCAGCTCCGTCGCCGCGCCCATGGCGTGCAGCGAGCGCTCCACGTGCCAGCGCTGGAAGTCCTCGGACGAGATCGGCTCGCCGCCGAGCGCACCGGGAATCGCACGCTCGAATAGATCGAAGCGTTTCTGGAAGTGCCGCCGCGAATGGACAGTCAGGGCCCCGGTCATCCACAGGTAGTGCAGCGCGTGCTGAACGGGCCGCCACCTCCACCATCCGCCGGGCCCCGCGGGGCGCCGGCCCTCGAAATCGGCGTTGGCCATCGGGCCATTGGCGAGCACGGTCGCTTTCACCCGCTCGAGCATGGCGGCGTTGCGGCGAAGCCACTTGGACCAGCCCGTGTGGCGGAGGCGGTAGTCGAGCATGGCGCGCCGCCACCAGGGCAGCATGGTGGTGGGCACCAGGCAGGCGGCGTGGGCCCAGTATTCGAAGAGGAGCCGCCGACGATAGACGAGCCGGTCGAGCCGCGCGCGATCGTAGGGGCCGAAGCGGCTCCACACCGTGAGGTAGTGGGCGCGATCCAGCACGTTGATCGAATCCATCTGGAGGCCACCCACGTCCTCGACGAAGCGCCCGAGTCGCTTCGCGGTGAGGGTGGCCGCGCGCGGTCGCGCGAGGTGCTGGCGCTGGAGGAACAGCGTGGTGACCGCGCGCAGCGGAACGGTGAGGCCTGGCATCCCGACCGAGAGTACCACCGCGGCCGTGAGACCTGCGGTACGATACGGCCATGGCCGGCACGGAATACCGCTCGTTCCGCGAGTTCTATCCCTTCTATCTCACCGAGCACAGCAAGAGCGGCACCCGGCGCCTGCACTTCGCGGGCACGCTCCTCGTCCTCCTCACCCTCGGCTACGCGCTCATCGCCCAGCGGTGGCGCTTCCTCGTGCTGCTGCCCGTGTTCGGCTACGGCTTCGCCTGGGTCGCCCATTTCGCGGTGGAGCGGAACCGGCCCGCGACCTTCCAGTATCCGCTCTACAGTCTGGCCGGCGACTTCCGCATGTTCGCCGACATGCTCCGCGGCCGCGTCGCCTTCTGACCGCGCCGGCCCCCCTCATGACGTTCCCGGTCGTCGAGCACATCCTGAAGACCAACAGACACCGGACGTTCTATCTGGCCTGCGGCGCCCAGGATGGCCCGCTGATCGTGTTCGTTCACGGGTGGCCGGAGCTCTCGCTCAGCTGGCGGCACCAGCTCCCCTGCTTTGCCAGTCTCGGGTTCCGGACCATCGCGCCGGACATGCGGGGCTATGGGCGATCGAGGGTGTATGCGCGTCACGAGGACTATGCCCTGGAGCACACCGTCGCGGACATGATCGAGCTCCTCGACACGCTGGGCCGGGAGAAAGCCGTGTGGGTTGGCCATGATTGGGGGAGCCCGGTGGTCTGGAGCCTGGCCAGCCATCATCCCGAGAGATGCTTCGGGGTGGCCAACCTCTGTGTGCCCTATTTCGCGCGGGGCTTTGCCCCGCAGATCCTCGTCCCTCTCGTCGACCGCGCCGTCTATCCGGAAGGGCAATTTCCCGCGGGGCAGTGGGAGTATCAGCTCTTCTACGAGGAGAGCTTCGACAAGGCGCGGGCGGCCTTCGAGGCCAATGTCCCCAATACCGTCAAGTCCCTGTTCAGAAAGGGGAGCGCCAGCGGCAAAGGCAAGCCGTCCCGCACCGCGCTTGTGCGTCGAGACGGCGGCTGGTTCGGGGGCACCGGTCAAGCGCCTGAGGTGCCCATGGACACCGATGTGCTGACGGCAGAGGATTTTCACAAGTACGTGGCCGCGCTCGAGGGCAACGGCTTCTTCGGGCCGGATTCCTGGTACATGAATCACGCGCGCAACCTCGAGTTCGCGAGCAAAGCCGTGAACGGCGGCATCCTGCGCTTGCCGGTTCTGTTTCTCCACGGGGAGTACGACTACACGTGCGAGACGGTGGCGTCCCGTCTGGCCGAGCCCATGCGGCAGGATTGCCGGAACCTGACCGAGGTGATCGTGCCGTCCGGGCACTGGATGGCGCAGGAAAAGCCCGTGGCCGTCAATGCCGCCCTCGCCAAATGGCTGGCCGTCCAGCTCCCGGAGCTGTGGACCGTCTGAAGATATTGGGATCGACTGGCGTGGTCGCCGACCTTCGGGCCCTCCTTCACTGAGCCTGGCTGACGACCTCGCGTCAAGAGAACAGGCTTCGCCCGGCGAAGGGGATCGGGGAATGATCGATTTCACGACCAAGCGAGTGCTGACCTTCGACTGCTACGGGACCTTGATCGACTGGGAGAGCGGCCTCCTCGCTGCTCTGCAGCCGATCTTGGCAGACCACGGCACGATGCTCGATGCCGAGCACCTATTGACGCTCTACAGTGAGCTGGAGTCTACCGCCGAGCAAGGTTCGTACACTCCGTATCGCCAGCTACTGATGATGGTTCTCCGTCGCCTGGGCGAGCGTCTCGGCTTCGTTCCGTCCAAACCCGAAGAGGCTAGGTTCGCCGATTCGGTCGGGGACTGGCCGCCCTTCGCCGATACACCGGCGGCCCTGGCGGCGCTGAAGCGCCGGTTTCGGCTCGCCATCATCTCCAACGTTGACGATGACCTTTTTGCCCGCACGAATGAGAGACTCGGCGTTGTCTTCGACTGGATCGTCACGGCTCAACAGGTCGGGAGCTATAAGCCATCGCCCAATAACTTCGAGCAGGCCCTGGCGCGCATCGGCCTGCCGAAAGGCCAAGTCCTCCACGTCGCCCAGAGTCTCTTTCACGACCACGTGCCGGCCAAGCAACTCGGTCTGGAGACCGTCTGGGTCAACCGGCGCCATGGTAAGTCTGGCTCCGGTGCCACTCCCCCGGCCCACGCCCGGCCGGACTTGGAGGTACGAGACTTGGCGACACTAGTGCGAATGACGGAAACGGCGTAGGGGTGCGTCTGCTGCCTCTATCGCTCGTGCGGCGCAGGCGTCGAGCTTCGATGATCTCAACTGAATCAGGTCGCCCCGTCGGCCTCGAGGGCCTTGATCTCGGCCTCGTCGTAGCCCAGTTCCTTCAAGATCTCGCCGCGGTGCTGGCCGAGGAGCGGAGCCATGGCGATCACCGTCTTCGAAGCTGAGAGCTTGATGGGATTGCCCGCGGTGACGTAGCGGCCGCGCACGGGGTGCTCCACCTCGACGATCATGTCCCGGGCGAGGAGATGCGGATCGCTCAGCACCTCGCCGGTGTCCAGACAGGCCCCGCAGGGAACCCCGGCGCCGGCCAGCACCTTCATGACGTCGTGCTTGGAGCGCTCCGATGTCCACCCTTCCACGAGGGCATTGACCTCGTCCTTGCGCTGCCAGCGAGCCTCCGCCGTCTCGTAGCGCGCGTCTCCGACGAGATCGTCGCGTCCGATGGCGCGCAGGAGCGGATGCCACATCTGCTGCTGGGTGAAGATGAAGACGTAGTCATTGGGCCCGCCGGGATGGCAGCGGTACGTCGTCCCCGGCACGCTGATCCCGAGCTGATTGCCCGTCCGCGGCGCCGGCCCGCCGTGGCGCTGGTGATCGCGGAGGCTCACCCGGATGAGGTTCACCACCACGTCCTGCATGGAGACCTCGACCTGCTGGCCCTCCCCGGTCGCGTGGCGCTGCATGAGCGCGGCGAGAATCCCGATCACGCAGTGCATGCCCGTGCCGGAATCCCCGATGGACGGCCAGACATACGTGGGCGGACCGTCGGGAAAGCCCGTGACGCTCATGCCTCCACCCATGGCCTGGGCGATCGGCTCATAGCTCTTGTAGTCGCGGTACGGGCCGTACGACCCGAAGCCCTTGATGCTGGCATAGACGAGGCGCGGATTGATCGCCTTCGCGGCGGGATAGCCGAAGCCGAGGCGATCGAGGACACCCGGGCCGAAGTTCTCGAGGAGCACGTCGGCCGTCTTCAAGAGAGCTCGAAAGATCTCCTTGCCGCGGGGATGCTTCAGGTTGAGGGGGAGGCTTCGCTTGTTGGCGTTGAACGAGAGGAAGAAGAGGCTGTCGGAGTCCGCCCGATCCCGATGGGTGTGGCGCGCGGGGTCGCCCCGCTCCGGCTCTTCGACCTTGACCACGTCGGCCCCCAGCCACGCCAGCATCTGGCCGCACGAGGGCCCCGCCTGATTGTTCGTGAGGTCGACGACCCGGATCCCCGAGAGGGCCTGAGTCATCGGCCGGCCCCTCGGAGAGACGGGGGCGCTTGAGAAGACCGAGGATCAGCGAGCATCCGGCGGCGCCGCGACCACGGCCTCGTACGGGTGCCGCTTGGTAATGAGCCTGGAGTAGTGGAAGACATCGAGGGCGACCTCGAAGGCCGGGCGCGTGATCTCGACGTGGGGCGTCCAGCAGCCGAGCTTCTGGTAGTACGCGATGGTCGAGGTGAGCACAGCTCGGTCGATCTCCGGGAAAAACGAGGCCTCGGCCTCGGCAACCTTCGGCGCCGGCGTCTCGATGAGCCAGGCCCGCGCCGCCCGATAGGCGCGCATGAAGCGCTTCGCCGCCTCCGTGCCCAGCCATTCCCGCGTGGCGGCCAGGCTCGAGAACGCCACCGGGCCGATGGCCTCGCCTACCGAGGCGACGACATGGCCCACGCCATCGTGCTCGAGCTGCTGGGGCGCGGGGCCCTGCTGGTGGATGTAGTCGCCGTCGCCCTTCCGGAACGCCTGATCCATCTGCCCGCTGGGGAGATCGACGGCCGTGATCGCCGCGAAGTCGAGGCCGCGGCGATGACACGCGTACTTGAACATGGCCAGGGGCTGGCCGCCGTGGTCGACGAGCACCCGCGTGCCCTTGAGCTTGTCCCAGGTGAAGGCCGGATCGGCGGCGCGTCCGGTGAGGAAGAAGCCGTCTTTCTCGTTGATCTGGGCGAAATGCACGACGGGCGGCCGCTGGCCCTTTTCGAGCGGGCCAAAGCCCTGCGAGGGCGCCGACTGGGCCACCTGCACCGTCCCGTTCACGAGCCCCTCGATGGCCGACTTGCCGGGCGGAGCCACCGAGTGCTTCGGCTCGAATCCCTCGGCCTTCAGGAAGCCGCCCGCGACCGTGGCGATCAGCGGCGAGTAGAAAGCGGAAAAGCGCGTGAACTGTATGCTGATCTGGTCACTCAAGGACACCTCCCGGTATGCTCGACATGCGGCGCTGGTTGTCGGATCGACAGCGGTAGGATCGCGCCCTCGATCACCGGAGTCAAGACAGCATCCCCCCGGAGACTATCACCGCGAAGCCGCGACATCCGTAGGATACGGCCCGGTACTGGGTCTAGTTGCGAGCCAGATCAACTCAGCCCTCGCCTCGGGGCTGCGCCCCTCAGCTCGAATGACCACGCCCGAGGGAGCCAGCGGCGCGAGGCGTACCTGTATGTACGTTGAGCGTCGCTGGCGACCGAGAACGTGGCATTTCGAGCTGAGCGGCTCCGTCGCGAGGTGAGGGCTGAATTGATCTGGCGAAGCAAATCGACCCAGTACGGCCCCGCGCGCCGTCCGTTCGAGTACAATGGTTGCCCGATGAGTGGCCTTGTCTTCGATCCGATGGATCCAGAGTTCGTGGGCGATCCCTATCCGGTGTACGCGCGTCTGCGCGCCGAGGACCCCGTTCACCAGAGTCCACGCGGCTTCTGGGTTCTCACGCGATACGAGGACGTGGCCACCGTCCTGCGCGACTCGGTCCTGGCCAAGGAGCCCCTGGCCGCCTTCGTGGCCGCGCGCTTCGGGGTGGCGGTTCCGCCGGGGGTCGGGCTCTCCATGCTGGACCGCGACCCGCCGGACCATACCCGCCTGCGCAGCCTCGTGAGCAAGGCGTTCACGCCGCGCGTGGTGGAAGAGCTTCGCCCGCATATCCAGGAGATCGTCGACGGGCTCCTCGCGCGCGTGGAGGGCGAGAGCTCGATGGATCTGATGGAACAGTTCGCCTACCCGCTCCCCGTCATCGTCATCTGCGAGATGCTCGGGGTCCCCGTCGAGGATCACGAGCGATTCAAGGGGTGGGGGCTCGACATCGCGCGAGGGCTCGACGCCATCCTTCTCCCCGTGGACTCGGAGGTGGCCCAGCGCAGCATGGCGTCACGGCGCGCCCTCGCCGAGTACTTCCGCGGGCTCATCGCCGAGCGCCGCGCCTCCCCCCGCGGCGATCTGCTCTCGGCTCTCATCGCCGCCGAGGAAGCGGGCGACAAGCTGAGCGAGGAAGAGCTGCTCGCCACCTGCATCCTCCTGCTCGTGGCCGGCCACGAGACCACCGTCAACCTGATCGGCAACGGCACCCTCGCCCTCCTGCGCCATCCCGCCGAGCTCCGCCGGCTGCGCGAGCGCCCCGAGATCATCGGAAGCGCGGTGGAGGAGCTCTTGCGTTACGACGGCCCCGTGCAGCGAACGGCGCGCATCCCGAGCGCCGATGTCACCATCGCCGGCCGGAAAATCAGCAAGGGGGAGCTGGTGCTGCCCTTCATCGGAGCGGCGGACCGAGATCCGACCCAGTTCGCCGAGCCGGACCGCCTCGACCTCACGCGCGCCGACAATCGCCACCTCGCCTTCGGCTGGGGGATCCACTTCTGCCTGGGCGCCCCCCTCGCGCGCGTGGAGGGCCAGATCGCCATCAGCGCGCTCGTGCAGAGGCTGCCCAGGCTCGCCCTCGCTACAGACAAGCCAGAGTACCGTCAGAGCCTGACTCTGCGGGGCTTGAAGGCGCTCCCCGTCAGCTTCTGATCGGCGGGAGTGTCACTCGCCCCGGAGCCGGGGATCGAGCAGATCGCGGAGGGCGTCGCCCACCAGGTTGAAGGCCAGCACCGCCAGCATGATGGCCACCCCGGAGAACGTGGTGATCCACGGGCAGCACTTGATGTACTGGCGGCCCTCGCTCAGGATATTTCCCCAGCTCGGGGTGGGCGGCGGGATGCCGAGCCCGAGGAAGGACAGGCTCGCCTCCGTGCGGATGGCCGTGGCGATGTAGAGCGTGGCCACGACCACCAGCGCGTAGAGGGCGTTGGGGAAGACGTGGCGGGCCATGACCCGGAGCTGGCCGCTGCCCAGGGCCCGCGCGGCCATGATGTAGTCCTGCTCTCGAATCGTCAGGGCGAGACTCCGCGCGAGCCGGACGAAGTTCGGCGTCAGGGCCATGCCGATGGCCAGGATCTCGTTGACCAGCGTGCCGCCCAGCGCCGCCACGATGATCAGGGCCAGGAGCAGCGTGGGAAACGCCATCAGCATGTCTGAGGCCCGCATGATCAAGGTCTCGACCCGGCCCCCGCGGAACCCGGCGACGATGCCCAGGGGCACCCCCAGCACGAAGCTGAAGATCACCGAGGCGAGGCCGACCTCGAGCGAGACGCGCGCCCCCCAGATGATGCGGCTCAAGATGTCCCGTCCGAACTCGTCCGTCCCCAGCAGGTGGCGCTCGACGGTGCCCGGGCCCTTGAGCACGGCGTCGGAAAACTGAGCGGACGGACTCATGGGGGCAAGGAGAGGAGCGGCGGCCGCCACCACGACCATGGCCACGGCCATGAGCGTCCCGATGCCGATGGGGAGCCAGCGGCGCAGGTAGCGGCCGCGCGCGGCGTCCCGGCTCTCGTCCCCCGCTCGAGCGAGGGTGAGGTCGGCTGGATCTGCCCCGCGAACGATGGCCATTAGCCCATCGAAGGGGGCCGCGACGGCCCCCTCCGAGCCTCCCCCAGGATCCGGTTGCGCCGGCGAAGCCGGCGCTCGAAGGAACCAAGTGACCAACGCATGTCTTCGGCAGGCTCCTAGCGGTAGGCGACCCGGGGGTCGACGATGGCATACAGCATGTCGATGACCAGGTTGACACAGATGATGATCATGGTGAAGACGGTGATCGCCCCCTGGGCCAGGGGATAGTCGCGAGCGTTGATGGAGTCAACCAGCATCTTGCCCAGGCCGGGACGCGTGAAGACCGTCTCGGTGAGCACCGTGCCCGTGAGCGCGATGGCGACGAAGATCCCGACGATGGTGAGGAGCGGCATCATCATGTTGCGCAGCGCGTGCTTGTAGACGACCACGCGCTCGATCTGGCCCTTGGCGCGAGCGGTCCGGATGTAGTCCTGGCTGATCACCTCCAGCATGGCCGAGCGCGACAGCCGGCTCACCGTGGCGGCCAGCGTGAATCCGAGGGCCAGGGCGGGCAGCGCCAGGTGGTGAAGCACGTCCCCCACCGCGGCCAGGAAGTCCGCGGGATGGGAAATGAATTCACCCGAGCGGATCATGGCAAGGACGCCGTCCAGGTCGCCGCCGCCGATCAGCGGGAAGAGATTCAGGCGGAGCGAGAAGAAGATCAGGAGCAGGATCCCCAGCCAGAAGACCGGCATGGAGAGGCCCAGGAGGGCGAAGATGCGCAGCGGATAGTCGACGAGCGGGTTGCGGCGCTTGAGGGCGGAGACGATCCCGATAGGAACGCCGATGAGGGCGGCCACGATGGCGCTGGCCATGACCAGGACGAAGGTGTGAGGGAACATGCGGCCGATGTACTCGTTGACGGGGTAGCCCTGCCGTAGAGAGTTGCCGAAGTCGAACTGAACCGACCGCCACAGGTAGTCGATGTATTGCACGGCCAGAGGCCGGTTCAGCCCGAGGTTCTTGGTGCAGTCGGCGAGAGCCTCGGTGGTGGCCTGGTCGCCCATCATGGCCACGCACGGGTCACCGGGCAGGATGCGCATGGCAAAGAAGACGATGCTCATGGCCCCGAGCAGCATGGGGACCGCGACCAGCACTCGGCGCAGCACGTACTTGAACATGGCCTAACCCTGCGTCCTCCGCTGAGCTCCTAGTTGAGGACCTTGAGCATCTCGGGGTAGTTGTAGCTGTAGTGGAGCGAGAACTCACCGTACTCGGGATCGAACGGCGTGCTCACCCGCTTGGGATTGCGCGCCCACTGGCCCGCCAGATCGCTGATGGGCAGGCACACCAGGTCGCGCTCGATGCGCTTCTGCGCCTCGGCGTAGATCGCGGCGCGTTTCTTCACGTCGCGCTCCACCCGTCCCGCGGCGAGCAGGTCGTCAATGGCGCGGTAGTGGGCGAAATTGGTGCCCTTGTTCCCGGTGGCTGGATCGGGGATCTCCTTGGAGTCGAAGAACAGCGACAGCCAGGGGTCGGCGTCGGGGAGTCGCGTGCCCCCGTACAGGACGAACGGATTCAGGTTCTTCCGGATGTTCTCGTGGAAGGTCGCGTGCTCGACCACCTGCAGCTCGACGATGATGCCCACCTGCTTGAGCTGCTCCTGGGCCAGGGTGAGCACCTTGGGATAGAAGAAGGACTTGCTGATGAAGTAGTTCTTGATCGTGAAGCCGTTGGGGTGGCCCGCCTCGGCCAGCAGCTTCTTGGCCAGCGCCGGGTTGTGCTCCGGGAAGTTCATGGGAATGTGGCCGAAGTAGCCGGGCGGCACGCAGCTCGGAGCCACCCGGGCCAGGCCGCCGGGGTACATGGTCTCCTTGATGGCCTTGCGGTCGATGGCGTGCATGAACGCCTTGCGCACGCGGATGTCGTCGAAGGGCTTCGCGGTCATGTTGATGTAGAAGCGCTCTTGCGTGCCCGGGCCGCGCTTGTCGATGACGGCGCCCATTTTCTTGACCTGGTCGGCGAAGTCCGCGGTGACCGCCTCGGGATAGAGCAGGTCGAACGTGCCCTTCTCGAGGCCGATCAGCTTGGTGGAGTCCTCCGGCACGTCGAAATAGTTCACCTCATCGATCGAGGGCCGGCCGAGGTGGTACTTGTCGAAGGCCTTGAGGACCACCTTCTCGCGCGGCGAGTGCCGGTCGAAGTAGAAGGGGCCCGTGCCGACGGGGTTCCACTTGAACTGCTCTCCGTACTTCTCGGCGGCCTTTTTCGACACGATGTACCCCTGCTGGTAGCCCACCATGCGCAGGAGGAAGATGGGGTCGAAGGACTTGAGAGCGATCTGCACGGTGTGGGGGTCGACGACCTCGATGGACTTGATCACCTCGAGGTTCACCCCGAACCGCGTGCCGGGCGCCCGGCTGATCTGGCGCTCGAAGCTGAACTTGACGTCCTCGGCCGTCAGCTCGCCGAAGCCCTTGTGGAACTGCACGCCCTTCTTGAGCTTGAACGTCCAGATCGTCCCCTCGGGAGAGAGCGTCCAGCTCTCGGCCAGGTCCGGGTCCACCTCGGCCGTGGTGACCTTGCCGTCCCTGATGGCGAAGCGCGTGAGGCCCCGGTGCATGAAGCGAGCGATGGCCTGGCTCTGCCCGAGGATGCTCATGTGCGGGTCGAGCGTGTCGGGCTCCTTGGCCGCGATGTTGAGCACCTTCTTCTTCTGGGCCTCCGCGGCGGGCGGCCCCACCAGGACGCCCAGCGTGAAGGCCGTGAGGACGGCGAGGGCAACGACCAGTGCGAGCGAGAGCCGTGACCGGACATGGCTGGACATGGGCTTCTCCCTTTCCGGGCGCAAGGCAGTGGTGTGGCGGTCGCGGAAGGCCGCGATCGTGACAGTTGGCGTGACCAGGATCAACGAGTCGATCATGCGACCTCGGGCGCGCGCAGAGCGCCCGCCCTGTTGAGGGACCGACGGCCGACGCCGGAGCCGCCGAGCCTGGAAGGTCCCCCGGGGTTCTGGGTGGCGTCAAGGATAGTCGAGGCGGGGGGCGGCTACAAGGGGACTGGAAACGAAAGCCGGGGCCTCGGCGTTGAGAAGTGGAAGGCTGCAGAAGACGCCCTGATTGGAGCGCTTGTTGACACGGCCGTTCGGCCCCTGATAGCATCCGCCGCGTCGAGCGAGCGGACCGCCCGCGGCCTCCAGGCCGCCCATTTTCGGGGCGGCTCCATCGGCCCTCCTCGAAGCCTGCGGGCAAAGTCCAAGACCCAGGGGAGTGTGCTTGGTCCATATCCCGAGTCCTCTCAGATCCTCGAAAGCGGGTTCACCGCATGTATGACCTTGGCAGGCAAGGGAGAGTGTGCATGAGACAGCGGCTCGGGCTCGTGGTGGTGATGGTGACGGCCCTCCTATGGGGGACGCCCGGGGAAGCGGCCCGGCCCGAGGGCACGCTGACGGTGGCCGTCGCCACCTTCGGCAATGAGCGCTGGCTGCCCCACCTCTATGTGGGCGCCGAGGACGTGGTGCTCAAGCCTATGTACGAGAATCTCCTCACCCGCGACCCCAAGACGGGCGAGCTGATCCCCATGCTGGCGGAGCGCTGGAAGGTCTCGGATGGCGGCCGCACCTGGACGTTCCACCTGCGCAAAGGGGTCCAGTTCCACGGGGGCCGGGGCGAGGTCACGGCGGAGGACGTCAAGTTCACCTTCGCCACAATCGCCAAGGACGGCTCCGCCAACTCGCTGGCCCCGGAGTTCCGCCTGATCAAGAGCATGGAGATCGAGGACCCCTATACCATCACCGTGCGGTTCGACAAGGCCTCCGTGGCCTTCGGCAACAAGGTCACCCAGGGGTTGTTCGCGTCGGTGGCCTTCATCCAGTCCAAGCGCCACGTCGAGAGCGCCGGAGAGCAGGGGGCGGAGCGGCAGCCGGTGGCCACGGGTCCCTGGAAGTTCGTGGAGCACGTCCGCGGCGACCGGATCGTCTACGAGGCGGTGGAGAACCACTGGCGGACGGTGCCCCACTTCAAGCGCCTGGTGTTCGTGAAGGTGCCGGAGCCGGCCACCCGCATGGCCATGCTGCGAGCGGGCAGCGTGGACGTCATCGAGATCGGCGGAGAGTACGTGGAGGAGCTGAAGAGGGTCGGGGTGCGGACGATCGTCATGCCCAATGTCTCCTGGGTCTACGTCATCCTGGGCGGGCAATGGCCCACCAAGGCCACCTATGACCGCAACGTGCCCTGGGCGCAGCCCGACGCCGAGCGGGCCCGCAAGGTGCGGCTAGCGCTCAACCTGGCGGTGGACAAGCAAGCCATCATGGAGCGAATGCTGGGCGGCCTGGGAAGCGTGGTGGGCTCCTGGCTCACGTATCCCTCTGACGCGTGGGCGACCGACGCGTTGAAGAAGCCCTATCCCTATGATCCGGCGAAGGCGAAGGTGCTGCTGGCGGAGGTGGGCTATCCCAAGGGCTTCGAGGTGACCATGAACCTCACGGCCTGGCCCGGACGGGGCTATCTCCCGGATGTCGGAGAAGCCGTCGCCACGTACTGGGAGAAGGTCGGCATCAAGGTGAAGCGGCGGCCCGTCGACCGCGCAGTGTTCGCCGCAGACTTCCGGGCCCGGGCGTACTCGGGAGTGACGCTGGCCTATGCCGCGCCGCTCGTGGGCCCAGAGCCCTGGGAGATCCTGATCCGCGGCGGCCATACCAAGGCCGCCCTGAACCTGTTCGTCGAGCATCCCAAGCTCGACGAGTTCGTCGACCGTCTGGCCACCGAGGCCAACTACAAGGAGCGAGTGCGCATCATGCGGGACGAGCTGGGCCCCTGGCTCCAGGACTACATTCCCGGCGTCGCCATCGGCGCCGCCCATGCCATCGTGGGGGTCGGGCCGAAGGTCGGCGAATGGCCCCTGATCCCCGGCCACATGGGGTTTCACAACTGGGAGTACGTGACCCGGGCCGCCGCCCGGTAGCCCCGAGGCCCACAGGCCTGTGCCGGAGGAGGAACAATCATGAAGCAGCGGTTCTCTGTCATCGTGTCGATCGCGACGGCCCTCCTGTGGGCTCTGGCCATGCCGCGGGCCGAAGCCGCTCGGCCGGAGGGGACGCTCACGGTCGCGGTGGCCACCTTCGGCAACGAGCGCTGGTTGCCGCACCTCTATGTGGGCGCCGAGGACATTGTCCTCAAGCCGCTGTGGGAAAACCTGTTGAATCGAGACACCAAGGGCAACCTCATCCCCATGTTGGCCGAACGGTGGGAGGTGCTCGACGGGGGGCGGACCTGGAAGTTCCATCTTCGCAAGGGCGTCCGCTTCCACAACGGGTCGGAGTTCACCGCCGAGGACGTCAAGTTCTCGTTCGCTTCGATTGCGCGGGAAGGCTCGGCGAACTCGCTGGCGCCGGAGTTCCGGCAGATCAAGAGCATGGAGATCGAGGGTCCGCACACCATCAGCCTGCGCTTCGAGAAGCCGTTCGTGACCTTCGGCAACCGGGTGACCCACGGGCTCTTCGCCTCCGTGGCCTATATCCAGTCCAAGAAGCATATCGACACCGCCGGGGAGGACGGGGCGGAGCGCCAGCCCGTCGGCACGGGTCCCTGGAGACTCGCGGAGCACGTCCGCGGCGACCGCATCGTCTACGAGGCGGTGGAGAACCACTGGCGAGCCGTGCCCCATTTCAAGCGGCTCGTGTTCTTGAAGGTGCCGGAGCCGGCCACCCGCATGGCCATGCTCCGCGCGGGTGGCGCTGATGTCATCGAGATCGGCGGAGAGTACGTGGAGGAGCTGACCAAGGTGGGCATGCGAACGATCACGATGCCCAACGTGGCCGCGGTGTGGGTGATTCTCGGGGGACAGTGGCCCACGAAGCCGACATACGATCCCAAGGTGCCCTGGGCGTTGCCCGATGCCGAGCGTGCTCGCAAGGTGCGCCTGGCCCTCAATCTGGCCGTGGACAAGAAAGCCATCTTCCAGCGGGTGCTGGGCGGGCTCGGGACCCCGGTGGGCACGGTGAACTACTATCCGACGGATCCGTGGACTTCGGAGGCCTTGCTGAAGCCGCTTCCCTATGACCCGGCCAGAGCGAAAGCGTTGCTCGCCGAGGCGGGCTATCCCAATGGCTTCGAGATCACGATGAATCTCACCGCCTGGCCGGGGAGAGGATACCTCCCCGATGTGGGCGAGGCCGTGGCCACTTACTGGGAGAAGGTGGGCCTCAAGGTCAAGCGTCGGCCCGTGGACCGGGCCGTGTTCTCGGCGGATTTCCGCGCGCGGGCGTATTCCGGGGTGGCCCTGGCCTATGCCGGGCCCCTCATCGCGCCGGAGCCCTGGGAGCTTTTCGCGCGCATCGCCCAGACGAAGTCGGCCGTACATCTGCTCGTGGAGCATCCCAAGCTGGATGCGCTCATCGAGCGCCTGGGCTCCGAGCCGAGCGCCGCGGCGCGGACGCGGATCATGCGCGAGGAGCTTGGGCCGTGGCTCTACGAGTACCTTCCCGCCGTCGCCATCGGGGCGACCCACGCGATCGCCGGCGTGGGACCGAAGGTGGGGGAATGGCCGCTCATCCCCGGCCACATGGGCTTCCACAACTGGGAGCTCCTCACCCGGACCGCGCGGTAATGCGGCGGGGTCCCCGGATGTCCTGGGAGTGGGTCCGAATCGCTGCTGTTCGAGCGCCGGCTTCGCCGGCGCCACCCGGGGGGAGGTTCGGGAGGGGGGCGTAGTCCCCCTCCCGTTCATATGTGGCGGTTCCTGGCGGGCCGTATCCTGCAGACGCTGCTGAGCATGCTCGTGGTGATCAGCATCGTGTTCGCCCTGACGCGACTGTCGGGCAGTCCCATCCCCTTGCTGCTCGACGTCAACGCCACCGAGCGCGACCAGGAGATCCTGACGCGTCATCTCGGGCTCGACAAGCCGCTGCTCGTCCAGTACGGCATCTATGTGAGGAACCTCGCCTCGGGTGACTTCGGCAACTCCGTGCTCACGCGGAGGCCGGTGACCGAGCACATCTGGGAACGCCTGCCCGCCACCGTCGAGCTGGGGTTCGTGGCGATGTTCCTGAGCGTTCTCATCGGCATCCCGCTCGGCATGTATTCCGCGGTGCGGCGGGGAGGGATCGCGGACAGCGCGGCGCGGGTGTTCGCCGTGCTCGGGCAATCCATGCCCACGTTCTGGCTCGGGCTCATGTTGATCCTGTTCTTCGGCGTCGTGCTGGGAGTGCTGCCGGCGGGCGGGCGGGGTGATATCCGGCACCTGATCCTCCCGGCCTTCACGCTGGGCTATTTCACCTCCGCGGCCATCCTGCGCCTGACGCGCTCCAGCATGCTCGAGGTGCTGGGATCCGATTACATCAAGTTCGCCCGGCTCAAGGGACTGCACGAGCAGGTGGTGCTCTGGAAGCACGGCCTGAAGAACGCCCTCCTGCCCGTCGTCACCTTCGCCGTCATGCTCTTTGTGCAATTCCTCGGGGGCGCCGTGGTCACGGAGACGGTGTTCGCCTGGCCGGGACTGGGGCGATTGATTCTCGAGAGCATCACCACGCGTGACTATCCTATCGTGCAGGCCGGGGTCCTCGTGCTGAGCTCTCTCTATCTCACGGGGAATCTTCTCGTGGACATCCTCTACAGCTACCTCAACCCGAGGATCCGTCATGCTGGCGGGTAGACAGCTCCCGTGGTTCCCCGGGATCGTCCTGGCCGCGCTGGTCCTCACGGCGGCGTTCGCGGCCTACCTCGCGCCCCATAGCCCCACGGAAGGCGACATCACCAGAAAATTGATTCCTCCCGTCTGGATGGAGCGGGGCACCTGGGAGCATCCGCTGGGGACTGATCGCTTCGGGCGCGACGTATTGAGCCGGATCATCTACGGCAGCCGGATCTCCCTCACCGTTTCCCTCATCGCCATCTGTGTGGCGGGCACGGTGGGCACGGGGCTGGGCCTGCTCGCCGGGTATCGGGGGGGCTTCACCGATGCCTTCCTCATGCGGCTGACCGATATCGGGCTCTCGTTGCCCATCGTCCTCATCGCGGTGGTGCTGGTGGCGGTGTCCGAGCCGAGCTTTGGCAACGTCATCCTGGTGATCTCGCTCCTCCTGTGGCCGCGTTTCGCGCGGCAGATACGCGGAGAGACGCTGGGGATCAAGCAGCAGGATTTCGTCGCGCTGGCCGTGGTGGCCGGACGCTCGAGCTGGTGGATCATGTCGCGGCACATCTTCCCCAACGTGGTGCCCACCCTGCTGGTGATCACCACCCTTCAGGTGGGCTACGTGATTCTGCTGGAGGGCACCCTGAGCTTCCTGGGCGTCGGAGTGCCGCCGCCCAATCCCGCCTGGGGACTGATGATCGCCGATGGCCGCGGGTTCCTGGCTACCGCGTGGTGGATCTCGCTCTTCCCGGGCCTGGCCATGCTCTTGATCGTCCTGGCCGTCAACCTGATGGGGGACTGGCTCCGCGACCACCTCGACCCCAAGCTGCGGCAGCTCGGCAGTCGAGCCCCCCTGCTCGACGCCCCGGGTATGGAGCCGGTGGGCCACGCGGCCGGGGAAGCTCCCGCCCGGGGCGCAGCGGGGGGCGGGGATGGAGGATAGGCCGGGCCGCATGCGGGAGTCGCCACCGTTGCTGGTGGTGGAAGATCTCAAGACGTACTTCTTCACCCGTCGTGGGATCACCAAGGCGGTGGACGGGGTCAGCTTCACCCTCGAGGCCGGGGAAACCCTCGCTCTCGTCGGGGAGTCGGGATCCGGGAAGTCCGTGACCTGCCTCTCCCTCGTGCGGCTGGTCCCCGAGCCGGCCGGCCGGGTCGTCGGAGGCCGCGTCCTGTTCCAGGGAGAAGACCTGCTGGAGAAAAGCCCCGCCGAGATGCGGCGCGTGAGGGGAAAGCAGATCGCCATGGTGCTCCAGGACCCCATGACCTCCCTCAATCCCGCCCTGACCATTGGCGGCCAGGTGAGCGAGGTCGTGCGCCTCCATCAGGGCCTGCGCGGCCCCTCGCTGCGCGAGCGGGTGCTGGACGCGCTCTCACGACTGCGCATTCCGGGTGTCGAGACAAGGCTCCGGCACTACCAGCACCAGCTGAGCGGCGGGATGCGGCAACGCGTGTCGAGCGCCATCGCCATGTCGTGCGAACCGCGCCTCCTCATCGCGGACGAGCCCACCACCGCGCTCGACGTGACCATCCAGGCCCAGTATCTCGAGCTGCTCAAGGAGGTGCAGCGCTCGACCGGCGTGGCCGTCATCCTGGTCACCCACGATTTCGGCATCGTGGCCGCCCATGCCGATCGGGTGGCCGTGATGTACGCCGGGAGGATCGTGGAGATGGGGAGCACGCTCCAGGTCTTCGACAACCCGGGGCATCCCTATACCCGGGCCCTCCTGCGCTGCCTTCCCGATGTGGAGCTGACCCGCCACGAGCTCGTCGAGATCGGCGGGCAGCCCCCTGACCTGGCGCGGCTGCCTCCCGGCTGCCCCTTCGCGCCGCGGTGCCCCGAGCGGCTGCCCATCTGCGAGGAGGCGTACCCGCCGAGCGTGCCCCTGGCCAGTGGCCATACGGCGCACTGCTGGGTGGCCGCCGGCGCTCACGCCTGAGACCGCGATGATCCTGCAAGCCATCGGGCTCAAGAAGCATTTCCCGGCCACGAGCAGCTTCCACGTGGGCAGAGCACGCGGATGGATCAAGGCGGTGGACGGGGTGAGCGTGCAGGTGGCCGAGGGCGAGACGCTCGGCATCGTCGGGGAGTCGGGATCCGGCAAGACCACCCTGGCCAAGCTCTTCCTGCTCCTGGAGCGCGCCACCGACGGTGCGCTGCTCTTCGAGGGCAAGGACGTCCGCGCCTTCACCCGCCAGGACTTCGCGCGCTATCGCCGCTCAGTGCAGGCGGTGTTTCAGGATCCGTACAGCTCCTTGAATCCCCGGATGCGGGTCGAGCACATCGTGTCCGAGCCGCTGCCTTCCGACAATGGCGCGACCCGCGCCGAGGTGGGCGAGCGCGTGAGAGAGATCCTGGAGCTGGTCGGGCTCAGGCGCGACAGCGCCACCCTCTACCCGCACGAGTTCAGCGGCGGCCAGCGCCAGCGCATCGCCATCGCCCGGGCGCTCGTGACGTATCCCAAGCTCATCGTCCTGGACGAGCCGGTGTCCGCCCTCGACGTCTCCATCCGCGCGCAGATCCTCAATCTCCTGAAGCGGCTGCAGGGGCGGCTGGGGCTCGCCTACGTCATGATCTCCCACGATCTGGCGGCCGCGCGGTACCTCTCGACCCGCCTCGCCGTCATGTACGCGGGCAAGGTCGTCGAAACGGGGGAGTGCGACGCCGTCTACACCGAGCCGCTGCATCCCTACACGCAGGCGCTTCTGTCCGCGGCCCTTCCCCTCCATCCCTCGGCGCGGCGGGAGCGGATCATCCTGGCGGGCGAAGTGCCCAATCCGGCGAATCCACCCCCCGGGTGCCGCTTTCACCCCCGCTGTCCCCGGGCCATGCCCCAGTGCGAGAGCCAGGAGCCGGAATGGCGGGAGATCAAGCCCGGCCGCTTCGCCGCGTGCCACCTGTACTGAGCTGGCCTGGACTATTCCTGAAGGAGACTCTCTCGTCGTACGGCCCCCTGATTTACTCAGCCCTCGCCTCGCGGCAGCGCCGCTCAGCTCGAAGTGCGGCCCTCTCCCCCGCGGCGGGGGAGAGGGATGAGAACACTCTCGCCATGCGGCTCTCTTCATTCTGGTCCCTCTCCCCCAGTGGGGGAGAGGGCAGGGTGAGGGGGTTAGGTGTTCGCGCATAATCCGGGCTAGCGACTCCCCGAAGGGCTTCATCCTGATCGGCATGGCTCACCGACGGCGCCGATCATCTCCTGTTCGCGTCCGCATCGACGGAAGAAGCCGTGCGACTGATCTTCTGGTACAGGAATCCGACGAGGAGGAGGACGACACCGAGCAGGAGGAAGGAGAGCATCCGGTAGAGCGTCTTGATCGAGGCGAGATCGACCACGAAGACCTTGAAGATCGTCAGGCCCAAGAGTCCGAGCGCGGCATAGCGCATGGGCGCGGAGCGGCGAACGAAGCCCCAGGCGAGCACCACGGCCGCGTACAGCGTCCAGAGCACGGAGAGGCCCACCTGCGTCTTCCAGCGTATCTCGGTCCGGAGAGCGCGCCGGGCCCCCGGCTTCGCCTCTTGCACGAGCGCGTTCTGATAACGCGTCCAGCCCTGGCTCAGCACGAAGAGCAGGACCACGCCCGCCGTGCCCGAGACGGTACGGCCCACCGTGCCGGCGTACAGGGAAGCGCCGGAGCCCGCGAGCCATCGCCCCGACAGTCCGATGACGGCACAGGCGACGATACGCATGACGAGGTAGCGGTTCACCAGGTCCTCCGCCGCGCTCTTGGCCATGCTGTCGTCCGCGCCCAGCACGCGCGCCAGCAGCATCACCGCGGCCAGCGGCACCGCGACCGCGAAGGTGGGCGAGGCGATGAGGCGTGACAGCGCGCCCAGCACCAGCACCTGGGCGGCCAGGAGTCCAGCGGGCCAGAGTCCGGGCGGCTCCCGCCACAGCAGCACCGAGAGCGTCTGGGAGGCGAGGATCCACAGCAGGCTCCGCAGCGTCTCCGGCTTCATGGTGAAGAGCTGGCCTGGACGGAGCGCCAGGGCAAGCTGTCCCGCCACGAGGGTGGCGGCGACGGTCAGCAGATGGGCGAGGAAGGTCGCGTTCCACACCGGCGGCCAGTTCGGAGAGGCCCACGTATCGCCGACCAGCACGCGCAAAGCGGCCAGGAAGAGGGCGGCCGTGCCGCCCCAGGCGGCCACGGGCGTGGCCACGCGCGGGGCGAGCCACAGCAGGACGGCGCCCTCCGCCGCCCAGGCCAGGGTGATCCACGGCCCCTTGAGAGCAAGCGGGATGGCGAGCGTCACGAAGACGCACGCCACCCCAATGAGCACGCCCACGGTCGCTTCGTCGTCGGGCACGCGGCGACGGTAGAAACCGGCGGCGAGCGTGTACACGATGGCAAGGGCCATGGCGGCCGGGGCCTCCAGGAGGGGACGCCACGCGTCGAGGGTCACGTAGACCGCCCAGAAATAGCCCGCGGCCGTGCCGGCGACGATGACGAGATCCACCTCGCGGAGGCGTCGCCCCTGGCTCCACTCGCGGGCCAGCGGCGTCACGAGGAAGAGGACGAAGAGCGCGGTGAGAAGGGCCAGACGCACCACCGGGGTCTCCGCCTCGGGCTGGCGCATGAAGGTCGGGGCCAGCAAGAGCACGGTGCCCGCCCAGGCCAGACGGTTCAGCGCGCGCCAGGTGCGGAAGCGGGCAATGGCCAGGACGAGGAAGTCGAGCACGACGAGATAGCCCATGAGCACGCGCTCGTTGGGCGCTACGCTCGCGAGCAGCACGGGAGTCAGGAGCCCGCCCAGCAGCGCGAGCACCGCCGTCACCTGGCGCTCCGAGATCACCGCCACCATTGTACCCAGCACGGTGACCACGAACATGAGCCCGAAAGCCGCCCCCACGCGCAAGAGCTCGTAGTAGGCATAGCCCGCGTAGAGAGAGAGGTAGCAGAGCCCGAGACCCAGGCCCGAGAGCCCCTCGGAGAGATAAGGGACATCCCGCCTGCGGTGGAGCACCAGACCGGCCAGCAACGACACGATGCCCGCGGCGAGCCCCAGGCCGAGCCTCGCCCGAGGGCCGATCAGGTTGTTCTCGATGGACCACTTCACCGCGAACGACGCGGCGAAGAGAATGGCGACCACGCCGATCCAGGTGGTCCAGCGCGCGCCGATCCGCTGCTCGAGATCGAGCCGCGGCACCGGCGGAGGCTCGGGTGGCGGAGCGGCATGCGCGATCGCCTCGCGTGTGGAGGTGGCCGCCGCGGCCTCGGCGCTTACAGGCGCAGGCTCGGGAGCGAACGGGGCGGGCGCTACGGGCTCGAAGGCTGATGGAGCTGACGGGACCGCCGGCGGAGGCTGAGGCTGTCCCCGCTGCTCGAGGGTCCAGACCCGATAGAGGAGGTCACGGATCCTTTCCTCGAGGGCCGCGATGCGCTCCGCCGGCGTTGGCTGACCCGGGCGGGGCCGGTACTCGCGTAGCACTTTGAGGGACACGGCCAGAGCGCCAACCGCCACGAAGAGGGCCAGTAACGCCATCTGCGAGGAGCCTACACCAGAAGTCACAGAGGCTGGGAGCTTTCCCTCTCGCCGTTAGGCGCCGGCAGCGTTTCGGCTCCTCAGTCCTTCCCCGCAACGGGCTATAATCGGAGACCCTATGGACGCTCCCCTCGCCCGTCTCCTCGTCGCCGACCTCACCCAGAACGTGGCCGGCCCCACCTGCACCCAGATCCTGGGCGATATGGGCGCGGACGTGATCAAGGTCGAGCGTCCCGGGCGCGGCGATGACGCGCGGGCCTGGGCGCCGCCCTTCTGGGGCGAGGAGAGCGCCACCTTCATGAGCTTCAATCGCAGCAAGCGGAGCCTCGCGGTAGACATGAAGGCTCCCGAGGGCCGGGCCATCCTCGAGCGGCTCATCGGTCGCGCCGACGTCCTCGTGCAGTCGCTGCGCGCGGGGGCCATCGAGGAGCTGGGGCTTGGCTGGGAGCGCGCGCACGCCCTCAATCCGCGCCTCGTCTATTGCTCGATCACGGCCTTCGGCACGGATGGCCCGCTCAGCGACCGGCCCGGGTACGACCCGCTCATGCAAGCCTATGGCGGCATCATGTCCGTCAATGGCCATGCGGGCCAGCCGCCCGCGCGCGTGCCCGTCTCCCTCGTGGACATGGGCACGGGCATGTGGGCAGCCATCGCCATCCTGGGCGCCTTGCGCGAGCGCGAGCGCACGGGCCGCGGCGCCAACGTGACGACGGCGCTCTTCGAGACGGCCCTGGCCTGGACCACTTTTCAGATGACGCACTACTTCGCCAACGGCGAGATCCCGCAGCCCCAGGGCTCCGGCACCGCGATGATCTGCCCCTACGAGGCCTTCCCGACCCGTGATGCCTGGGTCATGATCGCCGCGGCCTCCGACGCGCTCTTCGTCAAGGCGGCGGCGGCGCTCGGCGCCCCCGAGCTGCCGCGCGACGCGCGCTTCGCCGACAATCCCGCGCGCGTCGCGCATCGCGGCGAGCTCCTCGAGGCCCTCTCACGGATCACGCGCGAGCTCTCGAGCGCCGATGTCCTCGCGCGGCTCCAGGGTGCCGGCGTCCCGTGCGCGCCCATCCTCACGCTCGATCGTGTCGCCGCCGAGCCCCAGACGGAAGCGAGCGGCATGCTCATCTCCGCCAAGCATCCCCGGCTGCCGGACTACCGGACGGTCGGGCTGCCCATACGCTGGGACGGCGAGCGGCCAGGCGTGACCCGCGTGCCGCCGCTGCTCGGCGAGCACACGGCCGAGGTGCTCGGCACTCTCGGCTATGACGAGGCGGCCATCCGGTCGCTGGTGGAGCGCCATGTCGTCCAGCTATAAGACGATCAACGTCTCGGCCTCGCCCGATGGCTACGTGGTCACCGTCGAGCTCAACCGGCCCGAGGCGCTCAACGCCATGAACACGGCCATGGGCGAAGACCTGTTGCGGTGCTTCGAGGGCTTCCCGTGGGACAAGGCCGCGCGCTGCGTGGTCTTCACGGGCGCAGGCCTCAAGGCCTTCTGCGTGGGCGGTGACTTGAAAGAGCGCGAGGGCATGACCGAAGAGACCTGGCGCGCTCAGCACGCCATCTTCGAGGCGGCCGCGGCCAAGGTGCTCCACTGCCCCATACCGGTGATCGCCGCCGTCGAAGGCTTTGCCATGGGCGGCGGCTGCGAGCTGGCCGTGCTCTCCGATTTCATCGTGGCCTCGGAGACGGCCGTCTTCGCGGTGCCCGAGGTGACGCGCGGGATCTTTCCCGGCATCGGGGGGACGCAATTGCTCCCGCGCATCATCGGCGCGCCGCTCGCCAAGGAGATGATCTTCACGGGGCGCCGCGTGCCCGCGGCCGAGGCCAAGGCCATCGGCCTCGTGAATCATCTCGTGCCCGCCGGCCAGGCACGGACCAAGGCCCTGGAGATCGCCCAGGTCATCGCCGACAACGGTCCCATCGCCGTCCGCCAGGCCAAGAAGGCCGTGAGCTGGGGGAGCGAGACCGACCTCGAGACGGGCATGGCCCTGGCCATCGAGGCCTACAATGTCACCGTCACCACCGACGACAGGCTCGAGGGTGTGCGCGCGTTCAACGAGAAGCGAAAACCCAACTTCAAAGGCAAGTAGCGGACTTATCTAATATCCCTCTCCCCTCCGGGGAGAGGGCCGCAGTTCGAGCTGAGTCGCGGAGCGGCGAGGCGAGGGCTGAGATAGTGAGGGGTTCAAATGAAAGACATGAGCTTCGCGCTGACCGACGATCAGAAGGCCCTCAAGACGGCGGTCTACGACCTCTGCAAGCAGTACACGGGCGAATACTGGCGCGAGCTGGACGCCAAGCGCGAGTACCCGGACGCGTTCATCAACGATCTGACCAAGGCCGGGTACCTGGCCGTGCTGATCCCGCAGGAGTACGGCGGGGCGGGCCTCGGCGTCATGGAGGCGGCCCTCATCCTGGAAGAGATCAACCGCTCGGGGGGCAACGGCGGCGCCTGCCACGCGCAGATGTACATCATGGGCACGGTGCTGCGCCATGGCTCCGAGCAGCAGAAGCGGCAGTACCTGCCGAAGATCGCCACGGGCGAGCTGCGCTTGCAGGCCTTCGGGGTCACCGAGCCGAACGCAGGATCGGACACGACGAAGCTGCAGACCACGGCGACCAAGAAGGGCGATCGCTACGTGGTCAATGGCCAGAAGATGTTCATCTCCCGCGTGCTCCAGTCCGACCTCATGCTCCTGCTCGCCCGGACCACGCCCGTGGATCAGGTGAAGAAGAAGACGGATGGGCTCAGCGTCTTTCTCATCGACATCCGCGAGGCGAAGGGCAAGGGCCTCGACGTGCGGCCCCTCCGGATGATGATGAACCACTCGACCAACGCGCTCTTCTTCGACAACCTGGAGATCCCCGCCGACAGCCTCATCGGCCAGGAGGGGCACGGCTTCTCCTACATCCTCGACGGCATGAACGCCGAGCGCATCCTCGTGGCCTCAGACTCGCTGGGCGACGCGCGGTGGTTCATCGAGAAAGCCGTGGCTTACTCGAGCCAGCGCGTCATCTTCGGCAAACCCATCGGGGCCAACCAGGGCGTCCAGTTCCCCATCGCCAAGGCGCACATGGCCATCGAGGCCGCCGACCTCATGCGCACCAAGGCCGCCAAGCTCTTCGATGCGGACATCCCGTGCGGGCCGGAGGCGAACATGGCCAAGTACCTCGCCTCGGAGGCGGCCATCGAGGCGGGCAACGCGTGCATCGACTGCCACGGCGGCTATGGCTTCGCGGAGGAATACGACATCGAGCGCAAGTTCCGCGAGTCGCGCCTCTACCGCGCGGCCCCCATCAACAACAACCTGATCATGGCCTACGTCGGGGAGCACGTCCTCGGCATGCCCCGCTCCTACTAGCCGAGACGATGCGCGAGCTCCGTCTCCCCCTCAGCAACTCAGCCCTCCCCTCGCCGCTCTCCTCGCCTACAGCTCGTCGGCAGCGTCTCGGCTCGAACTGCGGCCCTCTCCCCCAATGGGGGAGAGGGATCCGAAAGGAAAACTGCAGCGTGACACGACTGTTCTCATCCCTCTCCCCCATTGGGGGAGAGGGTAGGGTGAGGGGGTGGCCGTGAGCCTGCCTGAAGTCGATCGGCTGTCCGTCACCACGGTGGTGGACAACTTCATCGACAACCTGCGCGCCGACGACCGGATCGCCAAGCGCTTCACCCACGCCCAGGCACGCCGCATGCCCACCTTGAGGGCCGAGCACGGCCTGGGCCACTGGGTCGAGGTGGAGCGCGGCGGCAAGAGCCGGCGCATCGCCTTCGATTTCGGGCTCACGGGCGAGAGCTACACGCACAACTTCCTCGAGCTGGGGCTCGAGGCGGGGATGGTAGACGCGGTGGCCCTGAGTCACGGGCACATGGACCACTACGGCGGCCTCGGCAGCTTCCTCAAGACCTATCGCCGGCGGATGAGGAATGACGTCGTCTTCTACGGCGGCCGCGACCACTTCCTGCCGCGCTACCACGAGCGGAACAATGAGCGTGTGTATATCGGCCGGCTCGATCGCGACGAGCTGGAGCGTTACGATCTCGAGGTGCGCGTGGTCGAGAAGCCGACGGTACTGCCGGAGGGCGTGCTCCTGAGCGGGGAGATGCACGAGACGGTACCCTTCGAGGTCATTCCTCCCTCGCTCAAGGTGGAGCGCGACGGCCAGGTCGTCCAGGACACCTTCATCGGCGAGCAGGCCCTCATCGCCAACGTCAGGAACCGGGGTCTCGTGGTCGTCACCTCGTGCTCCCACCGCGGCATCGTCGGCATCTGCCGGCACGCCGTCAAGGTCTCGGGCGTTCCCAAGGTCCATGCCGTCATCGGGGGCTTCCACCTCTCGGGACTCACGGGCGAGCGCATCACCCAGGTGGTGGACGCCTTCCGCGACCTGGGCATGGACTACCTGATCCCCCAGCACTGCACGGGGCTCGAAGCCGTCATCCAGATGGCCGTGCACCTGCCCAAGGAGCTGGTGGTAAGCTCGGTGGGAAGCACGTTCACCTTCGGGGCCTGAGGAGACGCCATGAAACTTCCCAAGCGCGTGACGATCTGCGAGGTGGGGACGCGAGACGGGTTCCAGATCGAGCCCGACTTCATTCCCACCGAGGCCAAGATCGAGGTCGTGAACAAGCTCGCGGCCACCGGCCTGCCGCGCATCGAGGTGACCTCGTTCGTCTCACCCAAGGCCGTGCCCCAGCTCAAGGACGCCGAAGCCGTGATGGCGGGAATCGCTCGGCGGCCGGGGACGCGCTACTCCGCGCTGGTCCCCAATGACAAGGGCGCCGTGCGCGCGGTCGACGCGGGGGTGGACGACATCCACACAGTGGTCTCGGCGAGCGAGAGCCACAATCTCGCCAACGTCAACATGTCGATCGCCGAGTCGCTCGTCAAGCTCAAGGCCACCGCGGAAGTGGCCCATCGCGCGGGCAAGCCCGTCTACTCCGGCATCTCCTGCTCCTTCGGCTGTCCCTTCGAGGGCGACGTGCCCGTGGCCCAGCTCGAGTCCGTGGTCGCGCGCCTCGTGGAGATGGGGGCCAAGGGCATCGGCCTCGCCGACACCACGGGCATGGCGAACCCCGCGCAGGTCGGGCGCGTGCTCGAGCACCTGATGCCGCGCTTCCCCGGCGTCGAGTGGACGCTGCACACCCACGACACGCGCGCCATGGCCATCCCGAACATCCTGGCCGCCATGGAGATCGGCGTGACCCACTTCGACGGCTCCATCGGCGGCCTGGGCGGCTGTCCCTTCGCGCCGGGGGCCTCGGGCAATGTCTGCACCGAGGACCTCGTGCACTGCCTCTGGGCCATGGGCGTGGAGACGGGCATCGATCTCGACGCGCTCATCGGCGTGTCGAAGCGGGTGCAGGAGATCGTCGGACGCGTGCTGCCCGGCCAGATCGTCAAGGCGGGCGCGTGGAGCCGGCGCTATCCCCTTCCCGACGGCGTGAAGGAGCGCCTGGCCACCAGATGACCCTCGACCACCCCTCACCCTGCCCTCTCCCCATGATGGGAGAGGGATTTTTTGGGAAGCCCTCCTCGATTCTTAGTATCCCTCTCCCCCAGTGGGGGAGGGGGGGAGGGTGAGGGGGTCGGTTCGTGAACAAGCGCGCTCAGAAAATGTTGAGGCTGATGGACCGCGCCGTCACCGAGTGGCACATCCCGGTGATCGGCAAGGAGAAGGGTCGCGTCATCCGGCGGCTCCTGGCCCGGCACAAGCCCACGCACGGCATCGAGGTGGGCTCGCTCTTCGGCTACTCGGCCATTCTCATCGCGGCCAATATGGCGCGCGGCGGGCATCTCACCTGCGTCGAGCAGAATCCCTTCCTCGCGAGCCTCGCCCAGTCCAATGCCGATCACGCGGGGCTCAAGGGCCGCGTCAAGGTCGTGGTGGGCGACGCCCTCCGCGTCCTGCCCTTCCTGCGCGGGCCCGTCGACTTCGTGCTCATCGACGCCAAGAAGGAGGACTACCTCGACTACCTCAAGGCCCTCGAGCCGCGGCTCGTCAAGAACGCGCTGGTGATCGCCGACAATACCGGGGTCTACCGCCGCGAAGTCATGCCCTACCTGACCCACGTCCGCAACGGCGCGTACGCGAGCCGGGAGCTCGATTTCGGCTTCGACTGCATGGAAGTCTCGACGTACCGCGGGTAGCCGACATGTTCGGCGAGAAACACGACCCCGAGTTCCTCAAGCATCTCTTCGACGAGACGGAGATCCTGCGCAAGCCTGTGGCGGGCATCATCGCCGGCTACCACATCCTGCCCTACATCCTCGTCGGCCCTCAGGAGGATCAGCCGAGCCGCGCCGTGGAGATCCGCGGCAAGATCAGGGTCTCCCCGCGCCTCGTGCTGGCCCCGGGACGGGCCGGGCAGACCTATGGCGAGCTCTTCCACGACGATGGGCTCATGGACGAGGCGCTGGTGGCCCGCATCTTCTCCTTCGCCTACTCCTCGCGCCACCAGGTGACCCTGGAGAGCGAGGACCTGTCGATCAAGCGGCTCGAGCGCAACCCCCAGGCCCAGATCGAGCGGGCCCTCGACGAGCTGGCCATGCGCGAGGTCATCAATACCGGCGTCATCAGGGCCCCGAGCATCCGCTTCTATCCCGTGTCCCTCGACCGCTTCATCAGCGAGATCCTCGAGCAGGAGTTCCGGCCCTAAGCGGCCGCGATGCCCACGCGAGAGGACTATCTGCGCCTGCCGCTCGAGCGGCGGCTCGCGCGCCTGGCCGGCACCGCTGACGAGCTCGCGGGGGCGATCCGCGAGCGAAGCGCCGCCCAGCTCTCCCGGCGCCCCGGCGCGACGAACTGGTCGGCCACGGAGATCATCTGCCATCTTCGCGACATCGAGGAGCTCTGCATCCTCCGCTTTCACACCATGCTCGTGATGGAAGACCCCGCCGTCTTCGTCGTGGGAGCTCCGCCCGGCGATCCCGCGCGCTGGGGTATAGCCGGCGAGGTGCCCTTCCCCCTCGATCCCCGCCGGTGGGTAGACGACCGCCAGTACTCCCGCTCCGACGCGCGCCAGGCCCTGGCCGCCTTCGGCCGCAGGCGGCGCGAGGTGCTGGCCCTGCTCCACTCGCTCACCTCCGAGCAATGGAAGCGGGGGAGCATTCATCCGGCTCATGGTCGCGTGACGTTCGAAGAATGGACGGCGGGCATGGCCGGCCACGATGACAATCACCTCGATCAGCTGGGGCGCGCTCTCGACGGGAGGGCCTGATCGGCGTGCCCACCAGGGCGGAGTACCAGGCGATGTCGATCGGGCTGCGCATGGAACGGCTCCGGCGGACGCCTGACGAGCTCGCGACGGCGATTGCGGGCAAATCCGATGCCGCCCTCGGGAGGCGGCCGGCGGAGCGGCAATGGTCGCCCACGGAGATCATCTGTCATCTTCGCGACGTGGAAGAGCTGTTCCGGATCCGCTTCCACACCATCCTCGCCCTGGACGAGCCGCAGATCCTGACGTTCAGTGCCCAACCCGCCGCCCTCGCGGTCTGGGGCATCGGCGGCCGGGTAGGGCACCCTCTCGACCCCGATCGATGGGCCGAGGAGCGCCAGTACGCGCGGAGTGATCCGAACCAGGCGCTCACCGCCTTCCGGCGTCAGCGCACGGAGACCGTTGTCCTCCTGGAGTCGCTTACCGACGCGCAGTGGCTCCGGGGCGGCATCCACCTCCGGCTCGGTCGGTTGACTCTCGGGGACTGGGCGGCGAGCCTCGCCGGGCACGACGACAATCACCTCGATCAGCTCACGCGCGCGATCGATGGCCGGGCCTGAGGGTCACCGGGTCGAGCCGCTCACGGAGGCGCAGCTGCCGTCCTGCCGAGCTGCTCTCGTCGCCCTGCTCCGCGACGTGGTGGATGGCGGCGCCTCGGTCGGCTTCCTGCCTCCCCTCGCCGAGACGGAAGCGGGCACGTACTGGGACAGCGTGGCCGGGGCGCTCCGCGGCGGCGGCCGGCGCCTCTGGATCGCGCGCGGCCCCGGAGACATCATCGGTACCGTGCAGCTCGATCTGGCGGGGCAGGTCAATGGCCGCCATCGCGCCGAGGTGATCAGGCTCATGGTCCACCGGAGGGCGCGACAGCAGGGCATCGGGCGCGCGCTCATGGAAGCCGCGGAGACCGAAGCGCGCCGTCTTGGGCGGACGACCCTGGTCCTCGACACTCGCCAGGGCGACCCATCCGAGCGGCTCTACCGTAAATTGGGCTGGCAGCTCGGCGGAACGATCCCGCGCTACGCGCGCAGCGCTGACGGCACGCTCCACACGACCGCCTTCTACTACAAGCTTCTCTAGGCGTCACCGGCGTGGGCGCCGGGTAGTCATATGCCGCCGGATCCGGCTCATCTCGGCTAGGAATTCCTCGAATGCCTCCGTCGCTCCCTCAGCGGCGCTCCACCGCCGGAGCGTTCCGAGATTCACGCGGTTCCGAGCCGCGATCCAGGCCGCAACCGTCAGGCTTTGGCGATCTCGCCAGTGATAGAAGGCAGCGAGACGGTCCCGGCACGAGTCCGTCGCAGAGAGCATCCGAATGCGACCGTGCAACGTGGACCGCACCACCGGACGAATGCGATACTCGCCTCCGATGGCAAGCGGTCCACGCGGGAATTCGATGTAGAAGCGAGCGCGCGCGTGAACATATCGGTCCTGTCTTCGGCGGAAGCCGATCGACGCCATCGCGAAGTCCATCTCTGCCCGCGTGGAAGGGCCAATCACGATGAAATCCAGGTCTTTCGAATGATAGGCGCCCGCCGCGTAGAGAGCAGCGCAGGCGCCCCCCGTCAAGACCGCAGGGATGCCTCGACGCCGAAGGGCGCCCGAAGCAGCGGCGGCGACGGCACCGAGGCTTGATCGTTCCGACAGCGTCACAGGGGTTTGCCGGTGCGGCGCGGCCGACGTCGAAGAGCCGCGACGCGCTGTTGAAGCTTCAGTTCAGGCTCCGTAAGACGGCGCAGAAAGAGTTTCAGAGGATCCCGGGCGAAATACCGGGGATCCAGCTGGAATACCCGGGTTCGCCCCACGAGCCGCCCCGCGACGATCCCGTCTAGTTCGAGGCTCTCCAATGCCTTCTGCACGCCGGACAGGGGGGCGTCGAGCACGCGTGCAAGCTCCCGCGGATAACTCTCGCCAAGCAGTGAGAGGGTCAAAAGCACGCGCGTACGCGTGGCGCTCCCGAATGGACTCGAGGTCGTTGAGACCATGATTAGAGGTCATATGACCATATATAGTGGTCATGCGTCAAATCCGTATGCAGAGGTGGGATCCGCCCGCTCAAGGTCAACGATCCATGGCTCGGCTACATCGGGTACACTCCTCGCGTGCGCGCGTATCTCGTCTCGCGGCTCGCTCAGACCGCGCTCGTGGTCTTCCTCTCGCTGACCGCCGTCTTCTTCCTGGTGCGGCTGAGCGGCGACCCCGTCCTCCTTTTTCTTCCCATGGACATCCAGGCCAAGGACATCAACGAATTCCGCCAGCGCCTCGGCTTCAACGATCCGCTGCCCGTGCAGTACGGCCGCTTCCTCTCGGGAGCCGTCCGAGGCGATTTCGGCGAGTCGCTGCGCTACCGACGCGATGCCATGAGCCTCGTCCTGGAAAGGCTGCCCGCTACCCTCGAGCTGGGACTGGCCGCCCTTGTCCTCGCCTTTTCCCTCTCCATTCCCATCGGCATCCTGTCGGCCACGCATCGCGGCACCCTGGTGGACTATCTCGGGATGGGCGGCGCGGTGCTGGGACAGGCCATTCCCGGGTTCTGGCTCGGGCTCATGCTGATCTATCTCTTTTCCGTGCGTCTCCACTGGCTGCCCACGGGCGGCATGGGTGGGCCCACACACTTCGTCATGCCGTGCATCGTCCTCGCCTCCTTCTATGCCGCGCGCATGGCGCGGCTCACGCGCTCGTCCGTCCTCGATATTCTCGGCGCCGAGTTCGTGCTGACGGCGCGCGCGAAAGGTCTGGCCGAGCGGATCGTGATCGCCAAGCACGCGCTGAAGAACGCCGCCATTCCCATCGTGACGCTGGCCGGTCTCGAGACGGGCCAGCTCCTGGGCGGCGCCGTCATCACGGAGACCATCTTCGCCTGGCCCGGGCTCGGGCGACTCACCGTGCAGGCGCTCCTCAATCGCGACTTCCCCGTCGTGCTCGCGGCCGTCTTCGTTTTCTCCGTCACCTATACTTTGATTAATCTCGTGGTTGATCTGCTCTACGGTTGGTTGGACCCGCGTACACGGCGCGAAGTCACGGCATGAGCGCCGCCGCGATCAGGCGGAACGGCCTTGGCGTCATTGGACTGGTCCTGGCCGCCCTCGCGGTGCTGGCCGCGCTCGCCGCGCCGATCCTGGCTCCGCACAATCCCTTCATCGGCGACATGACCCAGGGACTGCGTCCGCCGGGCACCCCCGGGCATCCCCTGGGCACCGATCAGCTCGGGCGTGACACGCTCTCGCGCGTGCTCTACGGCGCCCGCGTGGCGCTCTTCATCGGCCTCTGCACGGTGCTGGTGACGGCCATCGTGGGCGGGCTCCTGGGACTCCTCGCGGGTTTCTTCGGCGGCTGGTCGGGCCAGGTCCTCATGCGGTTCTGTGATGTCCAGCTCTCCTTCCCGTTCATCCTGCTCGCTCTGACCATCAATGCCATCGTGGGCCTGGGCCTGCGCAACATCATCATCAGTTTGTCAGCGGCGGGCTGGGTCGTGTATGCTCGCGTCGTCCGCGGGGAGGTCCTGTCGGTGAAACAGCGCGATTTCGTCCAGGCCGCGGCCGCCCTCGGCACGAGCCGGGCGCGCATCCTGTTCCGCCACATCCTCCCCAACGTCGCGCCGTCCATCATCATCGTGGCGAGCTTGCAGTTCTCGCAATTCATCGTGGCGGAGGCCGCCATCTCGTTCCTTGGATTCGGGGTGCAGCCGCCCACGCCGGCCTGGGGGAGCATGCTGTCGGAGAGCCGCGACTTTCTCTACATCGCCTGGTGGCTGGCCGCCTTTCCCGGGGCCGCCCTGGCCCTGACCGCGCTCGGCGTCAACCTGGTGGGCGACTGGCTCCGTGACGTCCTCGATCCGAAGTTCCGGGTCTAGCACCGCGATGGCGGACGTCGCCACCTTCAGAAGAGGCCGGCGCGAGGACATCGAGATCGTGCTCGAGCTCTGGATCCAGGCCGGCGCCACGCCGAAGCTGACCGATACGTCGGAAGATCTGGCGCGCCTCCTGGGCCAGCCGCAGGCCATGCTCCTCCTGGCGGAGGTCGACGGCCACGTGGTCGGCACGGTGATCGGCGGCTGGGACGGCTGGCGCGGTAATATCTATCGGCTCGCGGTGCTGCCGGAGTATCGGCGCCGAGGTATCGCCGCCGCCCTCATGCGCGAGGTGGACACGGCACTCGCAGACCTGGGTGTGCGCCGAATCACGGCCCTGGTCGAGCACGATCACCCATGGGCGGTCGGCTTCTGGAACGCGCTCGAGCGCGCCGGCTACCGGCACGACCCCACGATGACGCGATACGTGAAGACGTTCTAGAGCCACAGTCACAAGGAGGATGCGCAAGTGCTATTCCTGAATTTGTTTGCCGCCGGGCTCGCTCTCCTGGCCGCGGCCACGCCGGCCCTCGCCCAGGATCGAATGAAAGCTGAAGAAGTCATCGTGGCCTTCGCCGCGGAGCCTCGGACGCTCCTGCCCAACACCATCGTGGACTGGACGACCAACAACATGGTCGAGCACATGTACGACCGGCTCGTCGACCGCGATCCGAAGAGCTACAAGCCCATCCCCATGCTGGCCACGTCGTGGAAGGTGGTGGACAACACCACGTGGGAGTTCTCGTTGCGCAAGGGCGTGAAGTTCCACAACGGCGAGGAGTTCACCGCCGAGTGCGTGAAGGCGACCGTCGCCTACCTGAAGGATCCGAACATCAAGTCGCACTATCTCCCGCGCTGGACCCTCCTGAAGGAGGTTCAGGTCGTGGACCCTCACACGGTCCGCTTCATCACGGAGAAGCCATGGCCCGGGCTCATCGACCGCATCTCTCTCGGCGATGTCCTCATGATGCCGGCCAAGGCCCTCAAGGAGCAGGGTGCCCCGGGTCTGCTCGCCAAGCCCGTGGGCACCGGGCCCTTCAAGTTCTCGCAGTGGGTGCGCGACGAGAAGCTGGTGGTGACGCGCAACGACGACTACTGGAAGGGCAAGCCCGAGTTCAAGAAAATTACCTTCCGCTTCATCCCCGAGTTCAGCGCGCGCCTGGCCGCCCTTCTGGCCGGAGAGATCGACATCATGAAGGACGTGCCCCCGCACGCCGTGGACCTCGTCAACGCCAGCGGCAAGGCGACGGTGCGGGCCACCGTCTCCTCGCGCATCAATTACCTGGCCCTCGTCAATCTCAAGCAGGGTCCGATGCAGGACCTGAAAGTGCGCAAGGCCATCGCGCAGGCCGTGAACGTGGACGAGCTGATCCAGAACGTGCTGCGGGGACGCGCGAGCAAGCTGTGCGGGCCGCTCTCGCCCATCAACGTCGACTACTCGCCCAAGGTCCCGTGCCTCAAGTACGATCCCAAGCAGGCTCAGGCTCTCTTCAAGGAGGCCGGCATCGACCCGAAGACGCTGACCCTCACCCTGGACACGCCTTCGGGGCGCTACCCACTCGACAAGGACATCTCCCAGGCCATCGCCGCCCAGCTCGGCCGGCTCGGCATCACCGTCAACGTCGTGGTCAACGAGTGGGGGACGCATCTCGACAAGATCAAGAACCGGACGACCGGGGACATGTTCTTCCTCGGCTGGGGTCCGGCCCTGGACGCCCAGAACACCATCGAGCAGCTCTTCCAGGGCTCCATGACCTACTCGTCCTATGGCGGCAACAAGGCGCTGGAGGACAAGATCCAGACCGCCGTCACCATCGTGGACCCGCAGAAGCGCCTGGCTGCCTGGGCCGAGCTCCAGCAGCTCGTCGCCGCCGAGGTGCCGTGGGTCTTCCTCTGGCAGCAGCACGACCTCTACGGCGTGGCCAACTGGGTGGAGTGGCAGCCCCGGGCCGACGAGAAGGTGTGGATGTTCGAGGCGAGGGTCGCGAAGAAGTAAGGAGACGGGTCAAGAGGAGATAGGCTCATGGCCATCACGGTGCTGCGGAACGCTTTCCTGATCGACTGCACGGGCAAGGAGCCCGCCGACGGCGCCGCCGTCGTCATCGAGGGCGAGCGGATCAAGGACGTCATCCGCTCGGGCAAGGTCGGCCCCTTGAAGGGCAAGGTCACCACGCTCGACCTCAAGGGTCGGACGCTCATGCCCGGCTTGACCGACGCGCACGTTCACGTGTGCGCCGTCGAGGGCAATATCACGGACCAGCACCGCTTCCTGCCCCCGAGCCTGGTGGTGGCCAAGGCCATCCGTCGCATGGAGCAGGCGCTCCTGCAGGGCTTCACCACGGTGCGGGATGCGGGCGGGGCCGACTACGGCTTTCGCGAGGCGGTAGCCCAAGGCATTCATCCGGGTCCGCGCATGCTCATCTCGGGCCAGTACCTCTCGCAGACGGGCGGGCATGGCGACAAGCGACGACGCGCGGAGTGGCACGAGCCCATCGACTGCTGCACGGGCATGATCGGGCTCATCGCCGACGGCCCGGATCAAGTCCGCAAGGCCGCCCGGGAGAACCTGCGTCACGACGTCGACCAGGTCAAGATCATGGCCTCGGGCGGCGCCATGTCCCCGGGCGACGAGCTCGACACCACGCAGTACACCATCGAGGAGATGCGCGCGGCCGTCGAGGAGGCGGAGGCGGTGGGCAAGTACGTGCTGGCCCATGCCTACTCCGGCAAGGCGGTGCGCGCCGCCGTCAAGGCGGGGGTCCGCTGCATCGAGCACGGCAACCTGATCGATGCTCAGGCCGCGCAGGAGATCAAGAAGGCGGGGGCCTTCCTGGTGCCGACCATGGTCACTTACGAGGCCATCTGGCGCGAGGGCAAGAGCTACGGCATCGGCGAGCACCAGATCCAGAAGATCAACATGGCCCGCGAGAAGAGCGTGGAGGGACTGACTTACGCCTACAAGGCCGGCTGCAAGATCGGCTCGGGCTCGGATCTGCTCGGCGACATGCAGGCCCACCGCACCACGGAGCTCGAGCTCAAGGGCCAGGTGATGAAGCCCATGGAGGTCTTGCTCTCGGCCACGCGGGTGAATGCGGAGATCTTCCGCATGGAGAGCCAGATCGGCTCCGTGGAGCCCGGGAAATATGCCGACCTCATCGTGGTCAAGGGCAACCCGCTCAAGGACCTGCGCGTGTTCCAGAACCAGGAGAACCTTCACCTCATCATGAAGGGCGGCCAGGCGTACAAGCACACTCTGTGAGGTCGGCCTCGGGCGCCGCCGCCGCCGTCCTCCTGCTCGTCATCCTGCTCTGGGCGTCGAACTCCATCATGGCCAAGATCGTCCTGCGCGAGATCGATCCCCTCACCCTGACCTGGCTGCGCTTCCTGATCGCCGGGGGCTTCTATCTCCCCTACGCGGTGCTGACGCGCGCGGAGCGGGCCCGAGCCCGGATCCGGGATGATGAGCTCTGGTCAGGATGCTCGACTGAAGCACAACGTGAGCACAAGGCCCTTGACATGGCCAACAAGGCGGTGCTGTGATCTCCTATCTCTCGTGGAGTTCGGGCGTGGTCCCCAATTGGGGACACACCTTGTCGCTCGGACCGCAACGGCGCGGCGCGCTACCGGATGATCCGGGGCGCAGGGAGCCATCCATGGCAATGCATGAGGGTCAGGGGAGCATCGAGCGGCGGGCGTTTCTGAGGGTGGCCGGCGCGGCGACAGGGGCCGCCGTCACCGGCGGGATCCCGGCCATCGTCGGCGCCCAGAAGGCGCCCAGCTTCCCGAAGGGGACAAAGCTCAGCATCCTGGAGTGGGTGAGCTTCGTTCCGGCCTCCGACGTCGAGTTCAAGCGGCTCGCGGCGGAGTTCGGGAAGCTGGCCGGGGTCGACGTCACCGTCGATCAGATCAACATGAACGACCTGAATCCCCGGATCACCTCGGCCATCGAGACCAAGGCCGGACCGGACATCATCATGATGATCTCCAACTGGCCGCACCTCTACGCCGACGGCCTCGCCGACGTGGACGACGTGGCCGAGGAGATCGCCCAGCGGGACGGCGCCTACTACGAGCACAACAAGAAGGTCAGCGTCGTCGGCAATCGCTGGAAGGCGGTGCCGCTCTGCTCCGTGCCCTCGACCTGGGCGTACCGCGAGGACTGGTTCAAGGAAGCCGGCGCCGGCAAGTGGCCGGACACCTGGGACGAGCTCCGCAAGGTCGGGATCGAGCTCAAGAAGAAGAACCGGCCCATGGGCCAGGCCTTCGGCCACAGCCTGGGCGATCCCAACAACTGGGCCTACTCGGTGACCTGGGGCTTCGGGGGCGCCGAGGTCGACCAGAGCGGGAAGGTCGTCATCAACAGCAAGGAGACGCTCGAGGCCGTGAAGTTCACCGTCGCCTTCTGGAAGGACTGCCTCGACGAGGGGGGCCTAGCCTGGGACGACAGCAGCAATAACCGCGCCTACCTGGCCGGGACGATCTCGGCCACGATCAACGGGGCGAGCATCTACTTCGTGGCCAAGCGGCAGTTCCCCGACATCGCCAAGGTCACCAACCATGGTCACATGCCGAAGGGGCCGGGGGGACGCTTCTACAGCATCGGCGGCCAGGGGCGCGCCATCATGAAGTACTCCAAGAACCAGCAGGCGGCGAAGGAGTTCCTGCGCTGGTTCATGGACCGGCCGCAGTACGACAAGTGGATGGCGGCAAACGACGGCTACGTCGTCGGCCCGACCCCTTACTGGGAGAAGCATCCCCTGTGGGAGCGGGACCCCAAGCTCGTCCCCTTCAAGGAGGCCTCCAAGTTCGGTCGCTGGCCCGGCTACCCCGGGGCGCCCAGCCGTAAGGCGTCCGAGGCTCTCGTCAAGTACATCCTCGTGGACATGTACGCCCAGGCCATCAAGGGCATGAAGCCCGAGGACGCGGTGAAGTGGGCCGAAGGGGAGTTGAAGAAGGCCTACGCGTAGTGGCGTGGGAGCGCCATGGCTGACCAACGCATCGAGCCGATCCTGGCGGAAAGCGCGAGACCGACCGCGGTCGCCATCCCTGCGCCCGTGGCCGTGTCGGTCCCGGGGTTCCGTCGCCCGAGGCGGCTGGGCCAGCTCCTCGAGCGACAGGACATCCTGGCCGTCGTCCTCCTCGCGCCCACCCTCACGATCCTGACCCTCTTCATCGCCTACCCGTTCGTCCTCGGCATCTGGCTGGCGGTCAGCGACAAGGTGGTCGGGCGACCCGGCGCCTTCGTCGGGCTCGAGAATTTCCGCGTGAACCTGAACGACTCGATCTTTCTCCGCGCGTTCCAGAACACGTTCGTCTACACCTTCATCGCCACCGCCCTCAAGCTGGCCCTGGGCATGCTGGCCGCGCTGCTCCTGAACCACCACTTCCGGTTCAAGCGGATCGTGCGGGCGTCCATGCTTCTCCCCTGGATTGTCCCCACCGTTCTGAGCACGCTCGCCTGGCAGTGGATGTTCGACGCGACGTTCAGCGTGTTCAACTGGATGCTCATGAACGCGGGGCTGATCTCGAAGCGGATCCTGTGGCTGGGCGACGGCACGCTGGCCATGGGCTGTCTCATCGCGGTGAACGTCTGGCGAGGCATGCCGTTCTTCGCCATCACCCTCCTGGCCGGTCTCCAGACCGTCAACCCCGACCTGCACGAGGCGGCGGAGATCGACGGGGCCAACGCCTGGCAGAGGTACTGGCGGGTCACCCTTCCCCTGATCAAGCCGATCATGCTCGTGGTCGTCCTCTTCTCGATGATCGCGACCTTCGCCGACTTCCAGCTCATCTACGTCCTCACCCGCGGCGGACCCTATAGCAGCACGCATGTGTTCGGGACGTACGCCTACGAGATCGCCATGCGGGCGGCCAAGCTCGGGCAGGGCGCCTCGATCTCGCTCTCCCTCTTCCCCTTCCTCCTCGCCGTCATCGTGTTCCAGCTCTGGTACATCCGGCGGAGCGACTGACCATGGCCGTCCGGTACGGGAGCCCTCTCAAGCGCGCGGCCACCTTCTACGTCCCTCTGGGGCTGATGGTCGGGGCGACGCTGTTCCCGTTCTACTGGATGGTGATCACCTCCGTTCGGCCCGACAATGAGCTGTACAACGTGCAGATGAATCCCTTCTTCACCCTCCACCCGACCTTCAAGCACTTTCAGGACCTGTTCGCGCTGACCATGTTCGCTCGCTGGGCCTGGAACACCATTTTCATCGCGACGGTGTCGACGGGGATCTCGCTCTTCTGTGGCCTGCTCGCCGGCTACGCCCTGGCGCGCCTGGAGTTCCGCTGGGCCGCGCCCCTCGGGACGCTGATCTTCGTCACCTACCTGGTGCCGCCCACGCTGCTCTTCATCCCGCTGGGCGACGTGGTCCAGACCTTCGGGATCGGCGACACGCCCTGGGCCGTGATCCTTACCTACCCGACCTTCCTGATCCCGTTCTGCACCTGGCTCTTGATGGGGTACTTCAAGACCATTCCTCGAGAGATCGAAGACTGCGCGCGGATCGACGGGGCGAGCCGGATTCAGGCCATGATCCGCATCACCTTCCCGCTCGCCGTTCCCGGGATCCTCTCGGCGGGGATCTTCGCCTTCACCCTGTCCTGGAACGAGTTCCTCTACGCCCTCGTCTTCCTCTCCTCTCCCCAGCAGAAGACGATCCCCATCGGGGTCTTCACCGAGCTGGTGCGCGGTGACGTCTTCTACTGGGGGCCGCTCATGGCCGGCGCCCTCCTCGGCTCGATCCCCGTCGCCCTCGTCTACTCCTTCTTCGTCGAGCACTACGTCACGGCCCTCACCGGCGCCGTCAAGGGGTAAACCGCGGAACGAGGGCCGTAGGTGGCGCCCAACCGGAAGTGGTCGGCGGAGGGCGCAGGCTACCACGCGATCGTCGTCGGCGCGGGTCACAACGGTCTGGTGACAGCGTGCTACCTGGCCCGCGCGGGGCTCCGGGTGCTCGTGCTCGAGCGGCGTTACCTGGTCGGCGGGGCCTGTGTGACCGAGGAAATCTTTCCCGGCTTCAAGGTTTCGACGGCCGCCTACGTCAACAGCCTGTTCCGTGGGGAGATCGTGCGCGAGCTGCGCCTCGCCGAGTACGGCTTCGAGGTGCTCGCGCGGCAACCCTCGTCGTTCACGCCGCTTCCCGACGGGCGCTCGCTCATGCTCGGATCGGATGCCGCCCTCAACCGCCGGGAGATCTCGAAGTTCAGCGCGCGCGACGCCGAGCGTTACCCGCACTACCAGGCCATGCTCGACCGCGTGGCGGCCTTCGTGGAACCGACGATCATGGCAACGCCGCCGGACGTCCTGCGGCCCGGAGCGCGCGGTCTCTGGTCGCTCCTGAGGCTCGGCCGATCGTTCGGCCGCCTCGGGGCGGCGGCCTCCGAAGCCCTCGAGATCCTCACCGGCCCCGCGCGGGTCGTGCTCGACCGCTGGTTCGAGTCCGACGAGCTCAAGGCGACCCTGGCCACCGACGCCATCATCGGGGCCATGGCGAGCCCCTCGATGGCCGGCACGGGCTACGTGCTGCTTCATCACGTGATGGGCGAGACGGGGGGCCAACGCGGCGTGTGGGGCTACGTGCGGGGGGGCATGGGCGGGCTCACCCAGGCCCTGGCCGGGGCCGCGCGCGGGCTCGGCGTGGAGATCCGCTGCGACGCCGAGGTTGGCCGCATTCTGGTCCGGGGCGGTCGCGTCGAAGGCGTGGCACTCGTCAACGGCAACGAGTACCGCGCGCCCATTGTGGCCAGCAACGCAGACGCTCGGGTGACCTTCCGCCGTCTGCTGGAACCGAATGCGCTGCCCGCGGAGTTCGTGGCGGCGGTGGACCGGATCAGCTACGAGAGCGCCTCGCTGAAGATCAACGTGGCCCTCGCCGAGCTCCCAAGCTTCCGCGCCTGTCCGGGCGTCGGGGCGGGACCACAGCATCGGGGCACCATCCACGTCTGTCCCGGTCTCGACTACATCGAGCGCGCCTACGACGACGCCAAGTACGGCCGCCCCTCGGAGCGCCCGGTCCTCGAGTGCACCATCCCGTCGGTGGTAGATCCCACGGTGGCCCCGCCCGGCCGGCACCTCATGTCGATCTTCGTGCAGTACGCGCCCTACGCGCTGCGGGAGGCGAGCTGGGACCAAATCGCCGACCGCTTCGCGGACCGGTGCTTCGATCTGCTCGACGAGTACGCGCCGAACTTTCGCCGCTCGGTGCTGGCCCGCCAGGTGCTCTCGCCGCTCGATCTCGAGCGCACGTTCAATCTGACGGGCGGCAACATCTTCCAGGGCGCCATGACGCCCGGCCAGCTCTTCTCGTTCCGCCCCGTGGCCGGCTACGCGAGCTATCGCACTCCGGTGAAGGGTCTCTACCTCTGCGGCGCCGCCGCTCACCCGGGGGGCGGCGTCATGGGAGCGCCGGGCCGGAACGCCGCGCGCGAGATCCTCCGAGCGCGGCGGCCCTTCGGCGGGGGGTCAGCTCTCGCCATCTGACAGCAAGCCTTTGCACTAGCGGGTTCCTGAAGAACTCGCAGGTTGCCAGAGGCTCGGATCGGCTTCAGCTCGCTCCCATCTGGGTGCCGCCGTCGATGTTCAGGTTGGTTCCGTACATGAAGCTGGCCGCGCGGCCCGAGGCCAGGAAGAGCACCCCGTTGGCGATCTCCTCCGGCCTGGCCATCCAGCCGAGGGGAATGCTGCTGGTGACGCGCGCGCGCTGCTCCGCGGTGAGGGGGGCGTGCATGGGCGAGTCGATGGGGCCGGGGTTGACGCAGTTGACGCCGATACCCGTCCCGAGCAGATCGCGGGCGACGTTCCGCGTCAGCGCCACCACCGCGCCCTTCGAGGCCGTGTAGGCCGCGGTGGCGATGCGTCCGCCTCCCCGGGCCACGCTGTCCGAGCCGATGGTGATGATACGGCCGCGCTTCTGCGGGATCATCCGCTTGACCGCCTCCTGGATGCAGAAGAATGTCCCCTTGGTATTGATGGCGAGCACGCGATCCCACTCCGTCTCGGTCATCTCGGCCAGGTTCATCGAGCTGATGATGCCGGCGCAGGTGACCAGGATCTCCACCGGCCCAAACGCCTCGTCGCACAGCGCGAAGAGGGCGGCGATGTCACCGAGTCGCGTGACGTCCGTGCGCTTCCCGCGGACCTGCCCGCCGAGCTCGGCGGCCGTCCGCTCGAGCCCCGCCGTGTCGAGGTCGCCCAGCACGACTCGCGCGCCCTCGCGCACGAGCCCGCGGGCCACGGCCTGACCGAGCCCGCTGGCCCCGCCCGTCACCACGGCCACCTTGCCGTCCAAGCCCAAGAAGTCATTCATGGCTCACGCGTCCGCCAGGAGGCGCACCTCGACCTCACGCCTTCTCGGCCCCTCGAATTCCATAAGCACGATCCGCTGGAACTCGCCGCGCGCGAGCTTGCCGTCTCGCACCGGCACATGAACGCTTGGGCCAACGAGGGCGCTGAGGAAATGCGCGGCCACGTGAGCCCGCGAGTCATGTCGAAAGGCGATCGGCGGCGTCAGCGTCTGGAGGATGTCCATGATGTCCTCGGGGACGCCGCTCTCGTTGGTCACCACCATCAGGCCCGCCGTCGTGTGTTTCAGGAACAGGTGACAGCTCCCGCCAGAGGCCCCGCTAATGAGCGCCTCGACGCGCTCCGTGATATCAACGACCTCCTTGGCTGACTTCGTCTGGACCTCGATGGTGGCGGGCATGGTCGTCGTCATTCCCCTTCCTCCTGATCTGGTGAACGCGTCCCTCGGGTGGGCCGCGAATGCCGTGACGGTTCCGCCCTCTTCCTCGCCACATCGAGGATGGCCATTCGGAGCCGCCCGGTCAAGGGGCCTGATCCCGCGCTCGCTCCGCAAAGCGCTTGAGCCGCTTGAACCAGACCAGCTTGTCCCGAAAGCCAGGATACGCGGCGTTCAGGCCGCTCGGATTCGGGAGCACGAAGACCCGGGCGTCGCCGACCCGCTCCCGCTTCGGTCCGGCGCCCGGGCGAACGCGCGGCCCGAAGAACGCGCGATAGACGGTGACGCCGACGAAGGCGACTATCTCCGGCTGGATCCGTGCAATGACCCGCGTGATCCGCCCGCGCCCCGCCTCGAACTCGTCCCGTGTGAGCTCGGAGGCCGCGCGGGTCGGCCGTGGAACGATGTTGGTGAGGGCGAGACCGCACGACGGCAGCCGCGCGTCGTCCTCGTAGGTGAAAGCTTTCGGGATCAGCTTTGCCGTGTAGAGCAGGCGCCAGAACGGGTTGCCCCGCCCGGCGAAGTGGTGGCCGACTTCCGCGGAGCGGAGCGACGGATTGATGCCGACAAAAAGGATGCGCGGCCGCGCGCAAAGCCGAGCGGGGAGGCGCTTCACGGGCCGGGCCCAGGACCTAAACTGGATGATTCATGAAGGAGATTCTCTCGTTCGTACGGCCCCCTCACCCTGCCCTCTCCCCCGCCGCGGGGGAGAGGGATGAGAACGCTCTCACCACGCCGCTCTCTCTATTCTCATCCCTCTCCCCCACTGGGGGAGAGGGCAGGGTGAGGGGGTCAGGTGTTCGCGCATAATCCAGGCTAGGAGTCGTGCACGGTCGCGAGCACGGAGGGCAGGGCCGCCAGCACCTCGCGGAGGCACTGGCGGACACGGGTGATGTTCGCCTCGGCCTTCTCGGGAATTCCCCCCCGCGACACCTGGGCGATGAACTCGTCGCGGGTGGTCGTCATCAAGAGCGACGCGTTGATTTCCAGCTGAAGCGCGTGGACACGTCGGGTCTGGGGCTGCCCGAAGGTGGCCACGATGTTGCCGCCTGTATAGCCGCTGACGTTGTCGTGCACCTCGAAGCCGTGGCGCGTGAAGATCTCGGCCACAGTCGCCGCGAGCTGCGGAGCGCACGTCGCGTCGTGGCGCGTGCCGATGATCACCTGATGGTCCTTCATCCGGCGCGGGCTCCCCGTGTGGCCATCGAGGAGCATGGCGTATCCGTAGGCGTGCCGGAGCTGGGTGAGCAGATGCTCCAGGGCGGCGTAGTAGGGATCGTAGAGGGCCTGCAGGCGCGCTTCGACGTCGGCGAGCCCGAGGGGGCGCGTGAAGATGGGCACGTCCCGCATGGTGTGGGTGCGCACCACCCCTCGCCGCGAGCGCACCTCGCCGTCGTGGTGCTCGAAGTCGTCGCGGCGGCGATTGACGTCGACGAACATGCGCGAGAACGGCGTGGCGAGCACGGTGGCTCCGTGCTCGTGCAGCTCGCCGTAGAGATCGCCCACGAAGGTGTCGGCGAATCCGTAGGCGAAGGTCTCGAACCAGGGCTCGCTGTAGTCGTCGCGGGTGATGTGGGGCAACGGCTCCGTTCCGTAGTGGGGCACGCTCACCAGCACCGGGTTGCCCTTCCCCGGCGAGGGATGCCTGACGATGGGGAACGATGGCTCCATGGCTAGCTTGTCCCTCGCCGTTCACCCTCGCGCAATGTGCAGATCACTGGATCACCTCATCCGCCCGCAGCAGTACCGACGGTGGAATCGTCAGCCCCAGTGCCTTCGCGGTCTTGAGATTGATAACCAGCTCGAACTTGGTGGGTTGCTCGACGGGCAGGTCGGCGGGCTTGGCACCCTTGAGAATCTTGTCGACGTAGGTCGCGGCGCGCCGGTAGTTGTCCACCGACCTCGGCGCGTAGGCCATGAGCCCGCCGGCCCTCGCATGGTCGCCACTGCCGAACATCGATGGCAGGCGGTTCCTGAGGGCGAGATCGGCGATTCGTGTCCGGTTGACGTAGAACATGCCGTCGCTGAGCGCGAGCAAAGCGCTCAGGCGCTCTCCGGCCATGGTGGAGAAGGCACCCTCCAGCTCCTTCGGTGCCCCCGCCTCCACGATCCTGAGCTGCACTCCCAGCGACCCGGCGGCTCGCTTCGCGTTCCTCACCAGTTCCGGGTGCAGAGGATTCCTGGGATTCGAGAGAACGGCTACCCGGACGGCCTTGGGGACAGCTTCCTTCAAGAGCTCCAGGTTCTTGCCGACCAGCTCGGGAGTGAGGCGGGACAGCCCCGTGACGTTGCCCCCCGGCCGGCCAAGGCTGGTGATGAGGCCGCTCCCGACCGGATCGTCGACGTTCACCATGACGATGGGGATCGTCGTCGTCGCGTTCTTGGCCGCCAGGGCTGCCACCGTGAGCGACACGACGAGAACATCTGGCTTGAGTCGGACTAGCCGCTCATCTATATCCCCTGCCAAAGCTGTATAGCGGTACTCGATGGCGATGTTCTTTCGTTCTATGTAGCCCAGCTCGAGCAGCCCTTCCCGGAACGCCTGGAGGAGACCGCCAGTCGACGGAGTAGGCCCGAGATAACCGATCCGCCCGATCTTCTCTGGCTGCGCGTCGGCGGTGAGCGGCGCAGTGAGGAGGCCGAGAGCGAGCGCAGCTGCGAACGCAGGGCGTATGATCGTCATGCCGCCACCGCCGTGTGCTGGCTGAGCACAGCGGCGATTTTCCGCCAGCCGTCGATCCTGCGCAACTTGCGAGCGGGGAGTCGGGCCGGGGCTTGTAGGGCGCTCACGGCCTGGACTATAGTCTCCCCGGGCCCGGCTGACGTGCGCCTCTGGCCCAGTTCTTCACAAACCGACCGCATCCGCATCGGGCTCCTGGCCATGGGGCACCCTGAAAGGGAGATCACCATGAGACGTTGGGACAGCGATCCGGCTCTCCGGCAGCTGGTGGCCGAGCATCGAGAGGGAATCCTGGGGCGGCGCGAGTTTCTGGCGCGGCTTGCCGCCACCACGGCGGGGGCCGCCGCGGCCTCCCTCGTGGGCAGCGCCCGGCCGGCCAGCGCGCAGAAGAAAATCACCGTGACGATGTGGGACACCGAGCCCAACCCCGCCACGCGCGCGGCCGTGAAGTCGATCGTCGAGGACTTTCACAAGCTCCACAAGGACATCGAGATCCAGGCCGAGGGCATGGGCTGGGCCGACATGGATCGCAAGCTCCAGGCGTCCATGGCGGCCAAGAGCCCGCCCACCGCCTCGCACACCCAGACCTACGTGGTGACTTCGTTCCGGGCCAAGGGACTGATCGAGCCGGTCGATGACCTCGTCAAGGCCATCGGGGAGGATCGCATCTTCCCGTCGGTGCTCAGGTGGCTCAAGTATCCCGACGGCAAGTACTGGGGCTTCACCCACGCCTGGGGCGCCGACAACCTCGGCGGCCGTGGCGACTACCTGGCGGGCACGGGCGTCGACCCCAGGAGCTGGAAGACGTGGAACGACTGGCTGCGCGACCTCCCCAAGCTCAACAAGGCGCCCCAGTACTACGGAGTCTCCCTCGCGGGCATCCCGTTCTTCGTCAACGAGGACGTCTACATGTGGGCGGGCTCCAACGGCGGGAGCCTCTTCGACGACAAGGGCAACCCCGCCCTGGAGAGCGCGCAGGTCCTGGGCATGCTGGAGTTCTGGAAGAAGCTCAAGCCGTACCTGCCGCCGGGCTGGGCGTCGCACGACTACCTGGAGACGCTCTCCGCCTGGGCCACGGGAAAGACGGCGCAGGTCTACATGTGGGGCCGCACCGCCGGCTACATCGACCAGTACGCCCCGCCCGACAAGCGCAACCCCGAGATCTTCCAGATGTGGCCGAAGACCATCGGCCCCATGGGCAAGGCGCCCCTCACCCAGTTCGACAACGAGCCGTGGGTCTTCTACGCGGATGCCCCGAAGGAGGAAAAAGCCGCGGCCAAGGAGTTCCTCAAGTTCTTCTTCAAGAAGGAGAACTACCGGCGCTACTGCGACTCCGTCCCCGTCCATCTCCTCTCGATCTTCAAGGAGGACTTCCAGGACCCCGCCTACATGGGGCATCCCGAGCGCAAGCGCTGGAAGCCCTGGCTGGACGCCCAGCTCAAGTGGGTGGAGATCGGTCGCGCGCACCCGCTCCTCGTGTGCAATCCCCAGGACATGCTGGTGCCGTGGATCGGCGACGTGGCGGCCGCTCCCATCCTGGCCGACATGGTCATGGCCGTGGTGGAGCGAGGCCGGGATCCGAAGGTGGCGGCCAAGGAAGCCAGCGACAAGATCTCTCGCGACATCATCGGGAAGGCCAAGAGCTAGGAGCACGCGCGGAGCAGGAGCGTCGGTGGGCCGTCTCCGCGACGGTCGCCGATGCTCCATCCGTGATCGTCATGTCTGTCCGCGCCGGCACGCTCGTAGCCGTCCCGGGTCGCGTCTCGCGCCGCCGGCGAGAGGCTCTGACCGGGATCGGGCTGCTCCTGCCGTCCGTCGCCCTCGTCCTCGCCTTCACCATCTTCCCCGTCGGCTACAACGTCTGGCTCGGCTTCTACGCCAAGCACTCGCTGCGCGCCACCAGCGCCTGGGTCGGCCTCGGCAACTACACGCACATTCTTGCCGACCCCGACTTCTGGCGCAGCGTCTGGCTGGCCACCGTCTACGCGGTGGCGAGCACGGCCCTGCAGATCGTGGTCGGGGTGGCGGGGGCGCTCATCCTGCACCGGCGCTTCGCCGGCTGCGACTTCCTGCGCGGGGTCGCCCTCTTCCCCTACATGATCCCCACGGTGATCGCGGTCTTCGTGTGGCGCTGGCTCATGAACGATCTCTACGGGGTGATCCCCTATGTCCTGAGCGCCCTGCGCATCCCCGGCATGCCGGAGGCGTGGCTGACCCACTCCACCATCATGTGGGTGCTCATCGTGCTCTCGGTGTGGACGTTCTTCCCCTTCGTCCTCGTCAACGTGCTCGCCCGCCTGCAGACCATCCCCCTCGAGCTCTACGACGCGGCGCGGGTGGACGGCGCTTCCGCGCTGCGGCAGTTCGTCCACGTCACTCTCCCCCAGCTCCGCAACGTGCTGCTCATCGTGCTGCTCCTGCGCGGGATCTGGATGTTCACCAAGTTCGACGTGCCGTGGCTCTTGGGCTTTGGCGGAGGCGCGGGGGAGGCCATCCGGACGCTGCCTGTCTTCACCTATCAGCGCTCCTTCACCTACTACCAGGCGGGGATGGGCGCGGCCCTGTCGAACGTGATGCTCGCGCTGCTCCTCATGGCGGTGACCATCTACTTCGTGGCCTTCCCGCCCGAGGCGGACGAGACGGATGGCTGAGCGGAGCTCGCGCGGTCGTCGCAGATCCCGCCGGCCCGTGTCGTCCGCCGCGGAGTGGACGCTCCGCATCGGTCTATTCGTCTTCTGCGCCTTTCCCCTCTACTGGATGCTCGTCTCCTCGCTGAAGGTCAGCCACGAGCTGCTCGCCTCCCCGCCCACCTTCTGGCCGCACGAGTGGGACCTGCGCGCCTACCGGAAGCTCTTTTACGAGACGAACTTCTGGAAATACTTCCAGAACACCATCGTCGTCTCCGCCATCACCACCGTCATCGTGGTCACGGCCGGGGTCATCGGCGCCTACAGCCTGACCCGCTACGCGTTCCCCGGCCGGACCCTCGTGGCCCGCGTGACCCTGCTCGCCTACATGTTCCCGCCCATCATCATGCTGGTGCCCCTCTTCCTCCTCGCCCGCGAGTTCGGCCTCGTCAACTCGCTCCTCGGCCTCGCCCTCACCTACATCTCCTTCGCCCTCCCCTACGCGCTGTGGATCCTCCGCGCCTTCTTCCAGTCCATCCCCGTGGAGCTGGAGCACGCCGCCCTCATCGACGGGGCCAATCGCGCGCAGGCCCTCTGCTACGTGGTGGCGCCCCTCGCCCTCCCCGGCATCATCGCCACGGCCATCTTCACCTTCATCGTGGCCTGGAACGACTTCCTGTTCGCCCTCGTGCTCATCGGCAAGGACGAGCTCAAGACCCTCGCCATCGGCATCAACGACTTCTTCCACATGGCGGTGGTGGACTGGGGGCTGATCATGGCCGCCGGGGTCATGGTCACCATCCCCGCCCTCGTGTTCTTCGTGGCCATCCAGCGCTATCTCATCGCGGGCTGGGGCGCGGGCGGCGTCAAGGGATAATGGTCGGCCCCGCGTCCATCTGGCGGTGAGCGCGAGAGAACACGGAGAAGGCCAGCAGCCCCAGGGCGCCGAGCACGATCGCGAGCACGCCGAGCGCGATTTCCATGCCTGCGCGATCGACGAGCGCGCCGATGGGCGGTCCCACGATCACGAAGGACAGCCGGAAGAGCAGCGCGGCGATCGACAGGACGCTCGCCCGGTCTTCCGCGGGAGCGTCCTGCTGCATCACGTTGGCCAGGATGGGCCCCTGCAGGCCACGGATGGTCATGAAGCAGAGATAGAAGACGATGCCCCACGCGACGTGGCTCAGGGCGAGCCCGACGTACCCGACGAGAACGAGAAGGCAGCAGCCGAAGAGGCTCGCGCGCACGCCGAGCGCCCCGGCCACCCGCCCGCTCGCCAGCGATACCGCGGCGAGCCAGATGTGCGCGCCCGCCCACAGCGGGCCGAACCACGCGGGCGGGATGCCCCGCGCCTGCATGTAGGGCTGGATCAGCCAGATCACCACGAAGGTCGAGAGGCCCAGAGCGACGCTGAGGGCCATGGCCGCGCGCAGCCGACGGTGGTGCCAGAGCGTGAAGCCGAGGATGTGAAAGGCCCGCCGCGCGTGAGAGCGCGGGTCGGTGGACGGGCGGCGTGGCGTCTCGCGCAGCATGACCGCGGTGACGAAGGCCAGGGCGGCGCTCGGCACCTGGAGCCAGAACGGCCACCGTGGGCCCATCGAGTACAGCCACCCGCCGGCCGCCGCGCTCATCGCCTCCGCCGTCTGCGACACGGCGCGGGCCGCGCCGTCCCAGCGCGTGTACTGGTCGCGGCGGCCGGCCGTCTCCAGCGACACCCACAGGAGGGCGCGGTCCGCCCCGGACATGAAGGCGCTGGCCGCGCCGAGGACGGTCTCGGCGACGGCGATGGCCCAGAAGGTCGCGCCGCGCGTGTAGACGAGCCACCCCGCCAACAGCAGCGCCGCGCCCACGAGGAGCGAGGCGCGGTACCCGACCCGATCGGCGAAGTATCCCGAGGGGAACTGGAAGAGCACCACCGACATCCCGAAGGCGGCCTGGAGGATCATGATGTCGGTGAGCGACATCCCGATCTGATCCTTCCAGAAGAGGGTAATGATGGGGATCGGGAAGAGAATGAACTCGACGGCCGCGAAGGCCATGAGAAGGCGCGCGTTCGTCATGGCGCGGACTCCGACTCGCTCGGATGCTCTCGTTCTCTTCCTCGTGCGCGTCACCGTCTGCTGGTAAGTATCATGAGCGCGCCGCCTTTTGCTAGGCTACCCGCGGATCGCTTTGGTAGACTCGATCGCGATCCGTTTGCCATACACGTCTTGGGGAAAGAAGGCGATGATTCAAAGGCTCTCGAGAAATCTCGGCGTGTACGAAGGCGAGGCGCCCCCGGAGACCCGGCAACTGGAAGTCGACGGGTACGCGGTCATCCGAAACGTGTTCGCGGCCGACGACGTGCAGGCGCTACGCGATGAGATCGACTCCGTCTTCGCGTCGCACCCTCCGGAGCGTGGCCGCTCCGACGAGTTCCGCTATGAGATGTTCAACCGCAGCGCGTTGTCCCAGGCCGCCCTCGCGCACCCGCGCATCCTTGCTGTGATCGAGCCGCTGCTCGGCACTGATTGCCACGTGATCGCCAACACCGCGTGGCGCAATCGGCCGGAGTTTGCCGGCGGCCCGTGGCACTGCGACGCCGGCCCGCACATCCCCCGGCCCGAAGGCGTGGCGTGGGACGAGCGCATCCCCTATCCCGTGTTCGCCATCGGTGCGCATCTGCTGCTCCTCGACTGCGACGAGGCCGACGGACCTACCGCGATCGTGCCGGGGAGCCATCGATCGGGTCGACTCGCCCCCGCCGGCCGGAAGAACGACCCGACACTGACCTACGATGGCCGTCCTCCCGTGCTTCTCGTGGGGCGGGCCGGCGATGTCGCCCTGTTCGTCTCCGACGCGTGGCACCGCGGCACTCCCGCTGCGGGGGGCCGCGGCCGGTACTTCCTGCAGGTGCACTATGGACGGCGCGATCTTGCCCAGCGTGTGCGGACGACCGACCAGGTGAACCACGTGGCCCCGGAGGCGCTCGCCCGGGCCCGCGACGAGCGGCAGCGCTCGATTCTCGGCCTGCACGACCCGTCTTTCTACGACGGCTGACTACCCGCCTACTCGCTGGCGCCCTCGGTCTTTTGCCGCTCGAGGACACGCGCCGTGGCTCGCCCCTTGTCGGGGTGGGGGTCCTTGACGATCCCATAGGCGGCACGTCCTTCGTGGTCCTCGGGCAGGTGCTCGGTAATCGGCCGGCCGTCCGGCGCCACGAAGAGCAGGCAGTGGCAGTACTTCCACTTCTGCATCTCGTCGCAGGCGCAGATCCAGCGGCGCAGCTTGGCTTCCGCTTGGGGGTCGGGGTAGAAGTTGCACGGGCAGAGGGGCCGCCCGACCTGCTCGATGTGGCGCGCGAGGCCCTCCACCACGGTCTCGGTGACTTCGACATCGGGGTGCAGGGAGGTGCCCGACTTCTCCGCATACTTGCGCGCGTAGTTCCACATCTTGTCGATGTTGGCTTGCGACGGCTTGACCGGCTCGCTCATCCCTGGGCCTGCGCCAATGCTTCGTCGATCTTGGCCGGGTTGAAGCCGGCCAGCCGCGTCTCGCCGATGATGATGACGGGGAGCGAGGTCATGCCGATCGCCATCAGCTCCTCGCGGGCCTGGGGGTCCCGGCCCACGTTCTTCTCCACGAATGCCACCCCCTTCTGCGACAGATACTCTGTCGCGCGATGACAGGGGCCTCAGCCGATGTTCGTGTAGACGGTCACGCTCGCCATGTGGTCCTCACCCTCCTGGAACGGTCTTTGCCTCTTGAGATGCCGGGGCCGCCCCTGCCGATTCGCGGAGATGCGGCCCATCCCACCAGGCCACGCCGAATCTGCACTGGCGCGGGCGGCTGGTCAAGCCCAGGGCCAGCCCGCGGCCCGCGCGCCCGCCCCGCTCAGAACGGGACCGATCCCCGGACGACCGTGCGCTGCAGGATGCGGCGGTGCTTGTCCATCTCGTAGTTCCGCACGGCTCGATGCAGGAGGCAGCGGTTGTCCCAGATCACGAGGTCACCGCGCCGCCATTGGTGGACGTAGACGAACGCCGGCTGCGTCGTGTGGGCAAGGAGTCGGTCGAGGATGGCCCGGCCCTCCGCCTCCGCCATGCCCACGACGTGTGAGGTGTGCAGGCCGAGGTAGAGCGTCTTCACCCCCGTGTCAGGGTGTGTTCGCACCAGCGGATGAGTCACCGGGGGCCGCTCGAGCGCCTCCTCCGCGGTGGCCGGGCGGCCGCCGATCTTACGCCGGCTCGCCTCCCAGCTGTGCACGACCTTGAGGTCGGCGATCTCACGCTTGGTCGCCTCCGGAAGCGCCGCGTAGCCCATGGCCGTGTTCGCGAACTGCGTGTCACCGCCCACGGGCGGCAGCTCGAGAGCGTGCAGCATGGTCAGGAGAGAGGGCGCGGCGTGGTACGACTTGTCGCTGTGCCAGAAGTAGTTGCCCCTTTCTCGCGGGGACGACGTGGGGCGATCATTCTCGTCGAGATTCTGAACCACGTGCACGACCGGCGACCGCGCCCCGTCGGGCCGGCGGGCCACGTGCTCTTCGATGGGGCCGAAGTGGAGGGTGAGCGCGTGTTGCTGGTCCGCGGTGAGGTGCTGGTCGCGGAAGACGAGCACATAATGCTCGAGGAAGGCCCTCACGATGGCGGCCTTCAACACGGACCCCAGTGGCTCTGAGAGGTCGATACCGGCGATTTCACCGCCCGCCACCGGAGAGAGCCGTCGCACTGCCATCGTTGCCGTATCGGTCATGGATGGGTTCCCTCCCGGCGCGTGAGTCCCTTGATGCTACGCCGACCGACAACAGGTAGGCAAGAGGCGGGCGCGGGCCGCCGACCGCAGCGGCCTCGTTGACAATCCCTGATCGCCGTGCGACAGATCGCTCTCATGCAAGAAGAGCCGACATCTCTCCGGATCGACGACCCCGGGGTGCGGGCGCTGTTCACGGAAGCCGCGCGCTTCCAGTCCTGGCTCGACGTCGAGGCGGCCCTGGCCCAGGCGCAGGCCGAGCTGGGCATCATTCCGGACGGCGCCGCCCGCGAGATCACTCGCAAGGCGCACCTGTCGTACATCGATCTGGAAGCGGTGCGAGCCGGCCTGGCCCGCACCGGGCATCCGCTCGTGCCCCTGGTCTGGGAGCTGGACCGCGCCTGCGAAGGCGACGCCGGGGGGTATGTGCACTGGGGGGCGACGACCCAGAACGTCACGCAGACCGCCCAGCTCCTCCAGGTGCGGCGCGCCCACGACATCTTCCTTCGCCAGCTCGCGACCATCCTGACCACGCTCGCCGACCTGGCCGAGCGTACCAAGGACGTCCTCCTCCCGGGGCGCACGCACGGCCAGCACGCGGTGCCCGCGACGTTCGGCTTCAAGGTAGCGGTATGGATCGATGAGCTGGGCCGCCACGTGGAGCGGCTCTGCGGCTGTGAAGGACGCGTGTTCGTGGCCATGCTGGGAGGCGGCGCGGGAACGCTCGCCTCGCTGGGTGAGCTCGGTCTCGCCACTCAGGAGAAGATGGCGACCCGCCTCGGGATGCGCGCCATGACCGTGCCCGCCCGCACCATCGGGGACCACCAGGCCGAGTACGTGATGTTGCTCGGCCTGCTCGCCTCCACGTGCAGCAAGATCGGGCGCGAGATCTACACCCTGATGAAGCAGGAGTTCGGCGAGCTCGAGGAGCTGGTGCCCCCCGGCACGGTGGGGAGCAGCACCATGCCGCAGAAGCGCAACCCGAAGCTCTCGCAGGACATCATGGCCGCGGCGGCGCAGATCCGGGCCCTGGTGCCCCTGGCCCTGGAAGCCATGCAGACCGAGCACGAGGCCGACCGCACCACGAGCATCATGATGAGCCGGGCATTGGTGCAGGCCTGCGAGCTCACGGGCGACATGCTGCAGCGGCTGGTGGTGCTGCTGGACGGGCTGCAGGTGTTTCCCGAGCGGATGCGGGAGAACCTCGACCTGTCGGGCGGCCTGATCATGGCCGAGGCGCTCATGCTCGAGCTCGGCAAACAGATCGGGCGGCAGCGGGCCCACGATGCCGTCTACGACGCGGCGCAGGCCTCGGTCACCCAGGCGCGCCCGTTCCGCGAGACCCTCGCCGAAGATCCGCACGTGAGCGCCGGTCTCACCGCCTCCCAGGTCGATGCGCTCCTCGACCCGGCCCGATACACCGGGCTCTGTCGCCACTTCGCCGAGCGGGGGGCCGTGATGGGACGCGAGATCGCGGCCGCCATCGAGCGCCGGAAGAGCGGTCGGAACCAGACCACCTGAGGGACCACGGGCGCCCGCCGGCGTCCCATCAATCGACGACGGCGATCACCTCCACCTCGACGAGGAGATCGGGGTGGGCGAGCCGCCGTACCTCCACCGTGGTGCTCGTCGGCATGGCCCCGAAGTACTCCATGCGGACGTCGACGTGCCGGAAGAACTCCTCGATGTCGGTGACGTAGGTATTGGTCTTCACGATGTCGGCGAGCGTGGCCCCGGCCGCGGCCAGCGCGGCCTTGACGTTCTCACCCACCTGGCGGATCTGCGCGCGCATGTCGCCGCGACCGACCGCTTCACCATCCGGATTCCGCGCGAGCTGGCCCGACACGAAGATCGTCTTCCGGCCCTCCACGACCACCACGTGGGAATACAGGACGTGCCCGCCCACCACCCTCTTGCTGAGCGACTCCGGCTGGATGTTCTGGCGTTTCATGTGCTCTCTCCTTGGCTGCGATCTCGACGTATGATAGCGGAATGCTTCCGGCCCACGGACGCTACGACTACTCGAACATCACCACGCGAGCCGACTATACCTGGCCCGGCGGACGCCGGCTCGCCGTCTACGTCGCCCTCAACATCGAGGCCTTCCGCTTCGGCGAGGGCAAGGGCGCGGCCATCGCGCCGCCGGACCAGGCGCAGAGCCACAGCATCTACAGCTGGCGGGACTACGGCAACCGCGTGGGCATCTGGCGTCTGTTCGAGCTGCTCGACGAGCTGGGGATTCCCGCCGAGGCCCAGATGAACACCGCGATCTACGAGATGGCGCCGGACGTCCCCGGACGGCTGCGCGCGCGGGGCGACGAGATCCTGGGCCACGGCGTGACCAACTCCGACGAGCAGGGTCATCTAACCGAGGACGAGGAGCGCGCGTTGATCGAGGGCGTCACCGCCACCATCGAGGGGCAGGAAGGCGCCCGCCCCATCGGCTGGATGAGCCCCTGGCTCTCCAACAGCTCGGTCACCATGGACCTGCTCCAGGAGGCGGGCTATCGGTACGTGATGGACTGGACCATGGACGATCAGCCCATCTGGATCCGCACGCGCAAGGGCCGCATCCTCGCCATGCCGTATCCGATCGAGGTGAACGACACGCGCGGGATCGTGTGGTACCGATACACCGCGGACGAGTTCGCCGACATGATCGTCGACCAGTTCGACGAGATGCTCGCGCAGTCGGCGCGCCAGCCGCTGGTGTGCCCGATCTCGCTGCATCCGTTCGTCATCGGCCGTCCGTACCGCATCCGCCGGCTCCGCCGGGCCCTCCAGCACATTCTCGATCACCGGGATCGCGTCTGGCTGACGCGCCCGCGCGAGATCTGCGCCCACGTCGAGTCGCTGCCCGCCGGCCTCGTCCCGGGGAGCGCGCCATGAGGGAGCGTCAGATCTTCTACGGCTGGTGGGTGGTGGGGGCTTTTTCCGTCACCTCGTTCATGTCGACAGGCGTCCGCCACGCGGTGGGGCCGTTCCTCAAGCCGATCGTCGCCGATCTGGGCCTCGATCGCGCGAGCTTCTCCGCGGTGATCGCCCTCAGCCTCTTCCTCTACGGCGTCTTCATGCCCCTCGCGGGCATGGCCCTCGACCGCTTCAGCGTGCGCGCCGTCAGCTCGGCGGGCACCCTGTTGCTCGTGATCTCCCTCGTGCTGACCGCCATGGTGCGGGACTTCTGGGAGTTCGCCGCCGTCTACGGCGTGCTGGTGCCCCTCGGCTTGGCGGGGACGGGGCCCGTGATCGCCTCCGGGGTGGTGGCGCGGTGGTTCAGCAAGCGGCGGGGCACCGCACTCTCCGTGCTCGGGAGCGCGTCGATGACCGGGATGAGCCTGCTCGTGCCCGCGGTGACCTGGCTGATCCTCACCACCGGCTGGCGCACGACATACATGATCATCGCGGCCGGTATTCTCGTGATCGTGCTGCCCCTCTGCCTGTGGGTGGTGCGGGACTCTCCGGAGTCGGTCGGGCTCAGCCCTGACGGTGTCATCCCAAAGGTCGGGGCCGGCGCGGTCGCCGCCGAGCGGGTGGGCGCGGGCGAGGCGCTGCAGACCCTGGCCTTCTGGCAGCTCGCCGGCTCGTTCTTCACCTGCGGCTTTTCCATGAGCCTGCTCTCCGCGCACGGGATCCCCATGCTCACCGATCACGGGTACTCGCCCATGTTCGCGTCGTGGGCGCTCGGCGTCCTCGGCGGCTCGAGCATCGGCTTCACGGTGATGCTCGGCGCGCTGTCCGACCGCTTCGGTCGCCGTCCCGTGCTCTCCGCCATCTACGCCGGCCGCGTCTTCATCTTTGCCGGTTTCTTCCTCATCCGCGACGACCCGACCGCGATTCTCGTCGTGGCGGTCCTCGGCGGCATCACCATGGCGGGGACGGGCTCGATGACCTCCGCCCTCACCGCGGACATCTACGGACGCTTCTCCGTCAGCTCGGTCTTCGGCCTGATCTTCCTCGTGCACCAGACGGGCTCTGCCCTCGGCTCCTGGCTCGCGGGTGCGGTCTTCGAGACGACCGGCGGCTACGGGGCGGCCTACGCGCTGGCCTGCGGGCTCCTCGTGGCCGCCTCGGTCGTCGCCCTCAAGATCGACAAGGGCGCGCGACGGATCTGGCGCGCCGCCACCGCCTCGGCGACGAACTGACGGGCTCGTCGGCCCTGGCCGCGGGCGTCGGGACCGGCGCTCACGGCGCGGTGATACTCATCATGCGATCAGGGTGAATCCCTCGTAGCCCTTGCCGGCGACGTCATCGCATTTTTGTCTGTAGGCGCCGACTCCGCCGACATAGGGCATGAAGATGCGCGGCTTGCCGGGGACATTCGCCCCCATGTACCAGGAGCTGGCCAAGGGATAGAGGGTGGCGTGGCCCACCTCGTTGACGTGGGCGACCCACTCATCCTCCGCTTCGAGGTTGGCCTCGATGGCTTCGTGGTCATGGTCACGAAGGTACACGAGACAGTCGGCGATCCAGTCGACGTGCTGCTCGATGGAGACGATCATGTTGCTCAGCACGGAGGGGCTGCCGGGCCCGGTGATGGTGAAGAGATTCGGGAATCCGGCGGTGGCCACCCCCAGGTACGTGCGGGGGCCGGCCGCCCATTTCTCGCGCAGCGTCTTGCCCATCCGCCCGCGGATGTCGATGCTCAGCAAGGCGCCCGTCATGGCGTCGAACCCGGTCGCGAACACGAGGCTGTCCAGCGCGTACTCGGCCTCCCGCGTCCGCAGGCCGTGGGGGGTGATCGCCTCGATGGGTGCGCGCCGGAGGTCGACCAGGGTGACGTTGTCGCGGTTGAAGGTGTCGTAGTAGTTGGTGTCGACGCAGAGACGCTTGGTGCCCACGGGATAGTCCCGTGGCGACAGGAGCTCGGCCACGGCCGCGTCGCGGACAATGGCCTGGATCTTGGCTCGAAAGAACTCGGCGGCGGTGTCGTTGGCGGCCTTGTCGGTGAGGAGATCCGCAAACGAGGCGTTGAAGCCGAGGCCCCCGCGGCTCCACCGACTCTCGTACTCGCGCTGTCGCTCTTCGGGCGACACCTCGAGGGCCGACTGCTCGTTGCGCTCGACCACGAAGCCCACGCGCGATTCGCGGGCCTGGCGCCGGAATTCCGGATAGTTCGACTTCACCCGACGCTCGTATTCCGAGTCCAGGGGGGCGTTCCGCGCCGGGATGCTGAAGTTCGGGGTCCGCTGGAAGACGAAGAGCCGGGCCGCTTGCCTGGCGATGATGGGGATCGACTGGATGGCGGAGGAACCCGTGCCGATGACCCCGACCCGCTGACCGGTGAAGTCGACCCCTTCGTGCGGCCAATGCCCGGTGTGATACCACGTGCCCTCGAAGGTCTCGAGGCCCTTGATCTTTGGCACCTGCGCGTCGGACAGGCAGCCCGTGGCCATGATGCAGAACTGCGCCGACACGCGGTCGCCGCGGTCGGTCTGGATCGCCCAGCGATTCGTGGCCTCGTCGAAGACCGCCGCGGTCACCCGTGTCTCGAGCTGAATGTCGCGGCGCAGGTCGAAGCGATCGGCCACGTGATTGATGTACGACAGGATTTCCGGCTGGGAGGCGTATCGCTCCGTCCACTTCCATTCCTGCTGGAGGTCGTCCGAGAAGGAGTACGAGTAGTCCATGCTCTCGACGTCGCAGCGAGCGCCCGGGTAGCGGTTCCAGAACCACGTGCCGCCGATGCCGCGGCCCGCCTCGTACACCCGCGCGGAGAGCCCGAGCCCGCGCAGCCGGTGCAGCATGTAGAGCCCCGCGAACCCGGCCCCCACGATGACCGCGTCGAAGGCGCGGGCTGCGTTCTCCTCTTGCGGGACCTCGGACATCTCTTCCTCCTCCCGACGGGTCAGGTCTTACAATCCGACACGAGTTCGCTGGCCGAGCGTCTGTGCCCGCGGCGGCCCGCTAGGGTGTCACCTCGAGAGCCACGTCGCCGAGACCGTCGATGGCGAAGCGCACGCGGTCGCCCGGCGAGGGGAACTTGGTGGTGATGCTGCTACCCGTCATCACGATCATGCCTTGACCAAGCATGCGGCCGCGCCGGTTGATGAGGTTGGCCAGCCACGCCACCGCTTCGAAGGGATGGCCGAGGGCGTCGCCCGTCTTGCCCTGGCCGGCCGCCTCGTCGTTGAGCCAAGCGCGCGTCACCGCGCTCTCGAGATCGACTCCTCGCCACGCCGTCACCGGCGCCCCGAGCACCACGCCGCCATTCCAGGTGTTCTGGGCCACGAGGGTGAAGGCGTCGAGCGTCTTGTAGTCGGCTCCCCCGTCCTCCACCAGCTCGAAGGCGGGCAGGCAGGCAGCAACCCGGCCGGCCACCGACGCGCGCGTCCAGGGCCCGCCGCTCGACGGCAGATCGTCGGCGAGGCGCACCGCCACCTCGAACTCGACGCCGAGGTGGTGATAGGCGGCGAGGTCGATCCGCGCCGGCGAGGCGTGCACAACCGTCGAGAAGATGGCGCCGGCGGCAGGCTGGTCTACTCCGGTCATCTGCTGCATGGCCTTCGAGGTCAGGGCGATCTTCCAGCCGGCGATTTCGCCCCGCCCCGCCTCGGCCATGAGCCGGTGGAGCGCATCCTGGATGCGATAGGCGTCGTCGAGCGGCGCCGCGCGAAGGGTGGCCTCGAGGGGGCGGTAGCGAGCGCGCGTCCGATGCATCTCGAGGCACTCGCGGGCGGCGGCATCGACGGTCGCAGACGTCAGCATTGGTCCCCCGGGCTGCGGTCAGGTTTCACGGGCCGGCGTCGAAGCGTCTTCCTTGCGGAAGCCATGACTCGGTAGAAGAGACAATGACGAGTCGTGGCTTCCCTGGCTCTATCGGCCTGACGCGGGGATCGCTCGTCCCGACGCTCTTTTGAGGGTAGTTTCCCTGGCACGAGGAATGCTCAATTTGCCTCGTGAGGAGGAATCTACCCATGTCTCAACGCATCTTCCGGATCAACACGTGTTGGCTGGTATCCCTGGCCCTCATCTCCGGTCTCCTCGGGGCCTGTGTCACGTCGGAACCCGAGGTAAGGACCGCCGTGGTTCCAGCGAGTCAGACCGTAGCGTATCCAGGGGGACAGTACAAACTCTACGGGGGCGGCACGGCCGCGTCTCCCTATTACTGGGTGTGGATCCCGACGGGGGCGACGGCGCCGCAGCCGCCGCCAGTGCCCGGGAGTCCAGTGACGCAGACCGTGGCATATCCAGGGGGACAGTACCAGCGCTACGGAAGCGGCACGGCCGCGTCTCCGTACTACTGGGTCTGGGTCCCCACGGGCGCGGTGGTCTCGGCGCCACCGGTCCCGCCGGCACTGCCCGGGAGCCCAGTGACGCAGACCGTGGCATATCCAGCGGGACAGTACCAGCTCTACGGTAATGGCACGGCCGCGTCTCCGCACTATTGGGTATGGGTCCCGACGGGCGCGGCAGTCTCACCGGCGCCGGCCCCGCCGGCGCTGCCCGGGAGTCCAGTGACCCAGACCGTGGCATATCCAGGGGGACAGTATCAGCTCCAGGGTAACGGCACGGCCGCGTCTCCGTACTACTGGGTGTGGGTCCCCACGGGAGCCGCCACCGTTCCGCCGCCTCCGCCCCTGCCTCGCTAAAGCAGCGTGCCCGTTCTGTCGCGCATCGCGGGCCAGCGCGGCCCGCGATGGCGACACGGTGAGACGCGCGGCCGCGCGTGTCGAGGGCAAGATGTCTGCGTGAAGTGAGATGGCTACGGGAGCGGAGCCCACGGGATGAAGTGCCGCCCACCTTCATCCCTGCGGGAACCACCCGTTGCTCTGGCTTTTGCCGTCCTGGCTGACCCTAGAGCGATAGATCAAGACATCGAGCGTTGCTCATGATACCCCCTCTGACATCGCTGACCCCTGCCAGAGCCCCAACCAGAGATCAATTCGGTCGCGGGCAGTGTATATTTGGTGGTCCGGGCCTGAGCCCGGCTCCCTCATGAAGATCGGCCCCGTCGAGATCTCCGAGCTCTGCCGCCTGGCGCCCATGGCCGCCATCAGCAATGCGCCGTTTCGGCTCATCGCCAAGGAGTGCGGCAGCGGACTGACCACCACGGAGGAGATGGACGCCTTCTCGCTCCTCATGGAGACCCCGCGCGCTCACGACATGGCGGAGTACTACCCGCAGGAGCGCCCGCTGGCCATGCAGCTCCTGGGCAAGGACCCGCAGGCCCTCGTGCGCGCGGCCCTCTGCTGCGAGGAGCTGGGCGCCGACATCGTCGACCTCAACATGGGCTGCCCCATGCCCAAGATCACGAGCAAGGGCAAAGGCGCCGCCCTCATGAAGGACGTGCTCGGCACGGCGCGGCTGCTGCGCGCCATGCGCCAGAGCATCGCCGTCCCCTTCACCATCAAGATCCGCGGCGGCTGGGACGACGAGCACCTGAACGCCGTCGAGGTGGCCCGCATGGCCGAGGGGGAAGGCATCGACGCCATCACGGTGCACCCGCGCTCGCGCTCGCAGCGCTTCACGGGCAAGGCGCCGTGGGACATCATCGGCGAGGTCGTGCAGGCCGTGGGCATCCCCGTGACGGGCAATGGCGACGTTCACTCCATGGCGGAAGCGCGGCGCATGGTCGCGGAGACGGGCTGCCAGTCCGTGATGATCGGCCGGGGCGCCCTCGGCAGCCCGTGGATCTTCGACGAGGGCTTCGATGCCCTCTCCGCGGAGGAGCAGCGCGCATACAAGGACCGCGTCATTCGCCGCCACATGGCCCTCATCCAGGAGCATGGGGGCGAGCGGCACGCCTTCTCGCAGATGAAGAAGCACCTGGCCTGGTACACGGAAGGCCTCGCCCACGCCACGGACTGCCGCGCGCGTATCTTCCAGACGCGGAGCCCCGCCGAGGTCTGGGAGGTCTTCCAGGAATACTGGGAGGCCTCGGTCCGCCGTCCCGCCGCGCCGGCCGTCGTCTAGGCGTCCGGCGCGACGAGCTCTCCGCGTTGCTGGCTCGTCCAGGTCCGGGAGGCTGCTTCCTTCGCGCCATGCCCTCGACGCTCCTGCCAGGCGCGCTTGAAGTGACCCGCGAGGGCGCCCAACGCAGCGAGGCTGTCGAGCACGTTGTCGAAGGCTCCGGGTCGCCGGGCCATGCTGCGGAGAGTCGACCGGAGGAGCATGACTCCAGCGCACCGGTAGTGCCAGCGAGGGGCGCCGAAGAGGCGGGGCCCGCTCAGGGAACCGCCGGCGAGGGCCTGACCTTCAGCTTTGTCCCAGACCACCCGACGAAAATAGGCGCGGCGCAGACGGGCTCGCGGGATTCGATGAGAGACCGTCAGCCAGGGATCGTAGACGATCCGCCGGCCCTGCCGGAGCATTCGCCGCACGATATCGGTGTCTTCCTCGCAATAGCGCCTGCGGCCAACGGGCCCCAGCATGGTGTCGAAGCCGCCGAGCGACCGGAGCGCGTCGCGCCGGAAGACCATGTTGGCGCCCCAGACCTGCGGGTAGCGGGCACCTCCGACCCGAAGTATTTCCGGCTCGGTGAACTCCATGATGGCCAGATAGTCGAGCAATCGCTCGCTCTCGAGCAGCCAGGAGGGCGGCGCTGCTTCCCATCGCGGGAGGATGCGGCCACCGGCTCCGTCGGCGGCCCAGCGATCGAGGACCTCGGCCGCCGTGGCCACCCAGTCTACCGCGGGGGACACATCGTCATCCGTCAGCGCGATGACCGCACCGCGCGCCGCTTCGATTCCGAGATTCAGAGCCCGGCTCTTGCCCAACCGCGGCGCGAACAGGTAACGAAGACGACCTCGAGACCGCGCGGTCATGGCCTGCACCAGCGCGCGGGTTCCATCCGTGGATCGATTGTCCACCACGAGAACCTCCCAGCCGAGCCCGGCGGGGGTGGCCTGCGCGAGGAGGGCATCGAGAGTTTCCCGGAGCAGAGGGGCGCGGTTGTGCGTGGCCACGATCACGGAGATGGCGACGGGCCGGGTCACGGCCGACCTGCCGTTCGTGGCCTGGTGACCGGGGGGCTGGGCGCATTCCGCTCGTACGCCCGGAGCTCGGGCCGACGTCGAAGATCCCGGCGGACCCCGCGCCGCCCGATCGACTCGACGATCAAGCTCGCCAGCTTGCCGCTGCGCCGCCAGCCCAGCCTCCTCTGTGTCTTTTTCGCGACCCACTCCCAGGCGAGCCGACGGTGACCGGTCAGCCATCGGTAGTGATCGCCGATCCACCAGTCGTCCGCCGGGATGTCCCATCGCTCACGAAAGCAGGCGAGGCTGATCCGATTCCACGCGTCACTCCAGCGGAGGAGAAAGTAGGGCAGATCCGACCAGAGGAAAGGGGGCGGCTGCTGATTCGAGACCAGAGCGGCCGGTTCGAGGTACACCGGATACCCCGCGTCGCGGAGCTGGAGACAGATGTTCAGGCTCTCGGCGCAGCTCAGGTAGCGCGGATCCTGGTGGCCGAACTTGTCGAACGTCTCGGACCTGAGCAGCATGCAATGATACTCGACCAGCTCGGTCGGCTCACGGCGCAGATGGTCCTGCACCTCCGTGACGAGCTGCTGAGGAAAGCGGTGCTCCTCGTAGAACGCGCGCCGTCCGTTGTTCTCGCGGATATGGGCGAGGCCCCCGGCCATGTGGATGATCCCCAGCGCGGGGTTCTCGTTGCAATACAGCGGGCCCACGGCCCAGGCCTCCGTCTCGTCGGCGCATTCCACGAGCCGGTCGAGCCAGCCGGGCGTCACCACCACGTCATTGTCGATGAAGCACACGTACTCCGTGTCGACGTGCGGGAGGGCGAGGGCACGTGCTTCGGTCGGCGAGAGGTAGTGGTCCGTCCGCACCAGGGAGAAGCCGCGTTGACGGGACCGGGCCTGGAGATATCGGCGAGTGGAGGGCGGAGAGCCGCCGTCCACGTAGACGAGCTTGTAGGGGAGCGCGGTATGCGCACAGATGCTCTCGAGCGCTGGTCTGGTCACGCGAAACTGCTCGCGGGGCACGACCACGACCGTGGTGCGGATGTCAGTCACGGCGCCCTCCGGCGCTTGGTGATGCCATGAGCCGCGCTGCCTTTCGACATCAGACGTCATGGGAGTGCAGTGGGTGTGCCAAAGGGCAGGTGACAAGAAATCCGATAGTTGCATCTCTGTCAACCGCCTGACGGCGCAAACTGTAAATTTCTCCGTCGGCCGGTCTTGAAGCGACTACGCTGGCATTTCTTCAAGACCTGGCGCCGAGAAGCAGGCCCGCTATGGCCGCCAACCCGCCCACGACAGAGAGCACGAAACCCACGCCGCCAATCCGGTACCACCGGTAGATCCGACGGCGCTCCGCGTCGGTCAAATGGACGTGCAGCTCCGAGGGAGACATCCACCACCGGCGCGGCAGCGAGATCTTCGGCGAGACGACACGGTAGAGGATCACGTGATACCAGAAGCCTGTGGGAACGCCCACGGCGAGCCCGAGACACATGATGGCCATGGCGAACACGGTGATGAGGGGCGGCGTCACCACGGTGACGAGCACGCCGACGAGCCCGACCGACACCACGGCGAGCAGGACCAGCGTGATCTCGAGCACGGTCAGCGTCTCCTCTCAGCCCTCGCGATCCACTCAGCCCTCGGCTCGCGCCTTCAGCGCTTACCTCGCACCGCCACACGCTCGTGCCTGCGGCAGCTCGGCCGCCCCTCATCTCGAAAATCAGGCCCGGCCGTCATTTCGTGCATTCGAGAAAAGTGATCGGAGAATGGTCCAGCAAGATCTTCCAGAACTCACGGCCGAAGGCCGCCTCGCCCTCCGGCGAAAGTCGCGGCGCATGCCAGTGAATCTGGCGGAACCCCGCTGACCGGAGCGCGTCCTCGTGGGTCGCCACCTCGAGGTGGTAGTTCTCGATCGAGAACGGTCCATCTTCCAGATAGAAAGTCCACGTGATGGGCGTGCCCTCGCACCACTCGTCCACCGTGGTCGTCTCGAAGCCGTACGGGCGGTAGGAGGGCGCCGCTCGAAAATCCAGAGCCGGGTTCTGGTTGACCGTGACGAAGCGCCCGCCAGGGCGCAGGCAGCGCGAGATGCTCGCGCACATGGCCCCCAGCTCGGCGCGATCCCGCGCATAGTTGAGCAGGTAGGCGGCCGCCACGATGTCTGGATTCGTGGGCAGCCTGAGGTCCCGGCCGTCGCCCACCTCATACTCGATGCCGAGACGATGCTCCTGCTCCTGGGCGCGGGCCAATTCGATCATCCGCCCCGAGAGATCGACCCCGAGAACTTTGGCCGCCCCGTGGGCGCGAAGCCGCCTCGTGTAGTAGCCGTCGCCGCAAGCCACGTCGACCACGGACTTGCCCGAGAGATCGCCCAGCAGGCTCATCAAACTGAACGACTCGACATACGTCCGCCACGGCTGAAGCTTCGCGCGCTTGTACTGCTCGGCGATCGGATCGTAGTCGGTGGTCACGAGGCCTCCCTCCGTCCCTGATACAGGTGCCGCCGCGGCAAAGTCAATGCCGGGCACTGGGGCAAGTTGCGAGCCAGACGAGGCGCGAGCGGGCCGGCAGCCCGAGGCGTACGTGGGTGTACGTTGGGGGTTGCCGGCCCGCTCGCAACGAAGTATGGCGAAGCAAATTGGCCCAGTGCCGTGCGTTGCACGCCGCCCGGGCTGGTGCTACGGTGGGCGACCATGAGCCCTGCATCCACGAGCCCGCTGCCCGTCCGAGAGACACTGGCTTTTGTTCAGCGCTGCTGGGAGGAGGACGTCCTTCCCGCGCTCACCCGCTACATCGAGATCCCCGCCAAGTCGCCGGCCTTCGATCCCGACTGGTCCGCGCACGGCCACATCGACAAGGCGGTCGGTCTCATCGAGGGGTGGAGCCGGCGCCGGCCCATCGAAGGCCTCTCGATCGAGACCGTCCGTCTCCCCGGCCGCACGCCCGTGATCCTGATGGACGTGCCGGGGACGTCGCCCGAGACCATCCTGCTCTACGGCCACTGCGACAAGCAGCCCGAGATGATCGGGTGGGGCGAAGGCCTCGGGCCCTGGATGCCCGTGCGGCGGGGCGATCGCCTCTACGGCCGCGGGGCTCAGGACGACGGCTACGCGGCCTTCTGCGCCCTCACGGCCATCGAGGCCGTGCAGCGGGCGGGCGCGCCGCACGCGCGGCTCATCGTGCTGATCGAGGCCAGCGAGGAGAGCGGCAGCCCCGATCTGCCCGCCTACATGGAAGCCCGCGCGGCCAAGATCGGCGAGCCGGATCTCGTGATCTGTCTCGACTCCGGGTGCGGGAACTACGACCAGCTCTGGGGCACGACCTCGCTGCGCGGCGTGATCAGCGCGCTCCTCACCGTGGAAGTTCTGACGGAAGGCGTGCACTCCGGAGCGGCCAGTGGCATCGTGCCCTCGAGCTTCCGCATCGCGCGCCAGCTCCTTTCGCGGATCGAGGACGAGCGCACCGGCGCCCTCGCGCGGGATTTCCACGTCGAGGTGCCGCCGGCCCGCGCCGCGGAGGCGAAGGCGGTGGCCAGCGTCCTCACCGGAGAGATGGCCGAGCGCTTTCCCGTCGTTGACGGCATGCGCTACGCGCAGGACGATCCCGTGGCGCTCCTCCTCGCCAACACCTGGGAACCCGCCCTCGCCATCACCGGCGCCGCCGGCCTCCCCTCGCCCAAGGACGGCGGCAATGTGCTCCGCCCCTCGACCTCCCTCAAACTCTCCCTGCGCATCCCGCCCACGCTGGACGCCGCGCGGGCCGCCCGGCGGCTCAAGGAGATTCTCGAGGCCGATCCGCCCTATGGCGCTCGCGTGCGCTGCGAGACGGGCACCCCGTCGCCGGGCTGGGACGCGCCGGCCACCGAGCCCTGGCTGCTCGAAGCGGTGCAGGCCACGTCCGAGCGTTATTTCGAGCTTCCCGCCATGTTCAAGGGTCTGGGAGGCTCCATCCCGTTCATGGCCATGCTGGGTGAGCGCTTCCCGCGCGCGCAGTTTTTCATCACGGGAACGGGCGGCCCCGGCTCCAATGCCCACGGCCCCAACGAGTTCCTGCACGTGCCCTACGCCCAGCGCCTCACCGCCTGCGTGGCCGACCTGATCGCGGCGCACTACCGCGCGCGGCGAGGCACGTAGGCCGAGCCGGTCAGCCGGCGAGCGAAGGCCCGCCCCAGCGCTCGCGCATCGCGAACTCGCCCACGGGCTTCCGCTTCAGCTTCGTCACGCGCCGCACCGGGCGGCCGAGGGGCATGACCGTGCACACCGCGACGTGGGCGGGCAGGCCCAGCAGCTCCTGGATCTTGGCTTCCTGCGCGACGGCCAGCGTGGTGATGGTGCCCCCGAAGCCTTCGTGGCGGGCGGCCATCAGGACATTCCAGGCGAAGGGGTAGATGGACGCGCCGCTGACGATGCCCACGCGCTTCAGCTCCTGGTCCGTGGAGGCGACGACCTTGAGGTCCACACCGATGACGAGCACCACCGGTGCCTTGGCGATCGACTCCGTCAGGTGCGGGGGAGCAGGGGTGCGCTCGATGGTGGCGGCGTCCACACCGGGCGGGTCGATGGTGTTCCACGGATTCTCGCCGTTCTTCACCTGGGCGGTGTAGCGCTTGGCGGCGACGCCGCTCAGATCGGCCAGGGCGCGCTTGGTGTCGGGATCGCGGACGACGACGACCTTCCACCCCTGGCGGTTACCGCCGCTGGGGGCAAAGCGCGCATGGTCGAGTATCCTCACCAGCGTCTCGTCGGGAAGCGGGTCGCCCGTGAACTCGCGCGCGGAAAACGTCGTACGCATCACGTCGTAGAGTTCCATCAGTCCCTCCTCGAGCGCAGCGTGGTCCCCTCCGTCGGGCCCCGAGCATACCCGAGCCTTTGCCCGTGAGCGAGGCCGCGTGACGCTCGAGGAACACCGGGAAGATTTGGCCTCGGACTGGTAACTTGTTCTGTCAGGAGGGCACCATGGCGGACACTTCTTCCCGCAAGCACTTCTCGATGATCCGCTCCTTTCACCTGGCTGATCTCTTCACCATCGCGAACGGCGTCTGCGGCGTCAGCGCGATCTTCCAGGCCATGAAGTATCTGAGCACGCACGACCCGCGCCACCTCTACCTGGGAGCCGTGCTGGTTCCCCTCGCCCTGATCTTCGACGTGCTCGACGGGCGAATTGCCCGCTGGCGCCACGCGGCCTCCCCCATGGGGCGCGAGCTGGACTCCCTTGCCGACGTGATCTCGTTCGGGGTCGCGCCCGCCGCGATCGCCTTTGCCGCTGGGGTCAACACCCGGGTGGATCAGCTGATCCTGCTCTTCTTCGCCATGTGCGGATTGAGCCGGCTGGCGCGCTACAACGTGACCGCGGAGAGCCTCTCGGACGAGAAGGGCAAGGTTGAATACTTCGAGGGCACGCCCATTCCCACGAGCGTGGTGCCGCTCGGCCTGCTCATGCTGGCGTTCTACAGCGGCAATCTGTATCCGATGGAGCTGGCCGGGGTTACCGGGCATGCCATCACGCTTCTCTTCCTGGTCTCCGGCGCGCTCATGATCAGCAAGACGCTGCGAATTCCCAAGCCCTAAGCCTTTCGCCGCCCCCCTCACCCTGCCCTCTCCCCCTCCGGGGCCGAGGGATCAAAACACATCGTCTGTCCCTCCGGGGGCGCGATCAAAACACATCCCTCTCCCCCATCGGGGGAGAGGGCAGGATGAGGGGGCAACGAGGCCGCACGCCCGGGCCTGTGAATCGTTCGAGCTATGGCTGGGCGGTGGCCTGCGGGGCCATCGTGCGCAGCCGAGGCTTCACGGCCTGCCAGAGGCGGCCCAGGTAGACGCAGAGCACGATGAGCGCGATATTCGCCGACCAGTAGAGGATCCAGTTGTTGAACCGCAGCCCCAGGGCGCGATGGATGAGCGTCTCCTCGATCAGCTGGTGAACGAAGTAGAGCACCAGCGCGGTCTGACCCAGCGTGACCAGCCAGGGCAGCTTCCACCCGCGCACCTCCATGAGCCAGTAGCAGATGGCGAGCAGCCACGCGTCGCCCGCGATGACGAGGAATGTCGTCACCCCGCGCGGCGTCCAGTAGTGGTTCAGGGCCCAGTCTCGCGGGAAACCAAAGCGCGGACTGGTCGGCATCCAGAACTCCCACGCATCATAGGCCAGGAGGAAAACCAGTCCCACCACGGCCGCGGTCGCGAAATATCGCTTCTCCGCCTTCGGGCCGCGGGCCCGCGCCTCGAGCCACACCCAGCCGAGCACGAGCCCGATGAGCGCGGCGCTCAGCCAGGGCCAGGGCGGAAAATCGCCGAAGAGCATGACGCCCACGACGGGATGAGCCGCGCTCCAGCGCGCGAGGGTCGGGCGTGACCAGCCGTACGAGAGATAGATGAGCACGGCCAGGGCCAGCAGCATCCAGCGCGCCCAGCGCCGGCGCAGCACCGGCACGAGCGGTCCGAGCACGATGATGCCGAGCCCGATCGTCTGCAGCACGCCGCCGTGCCAGAATCGCTCCTCCGGCGGCACGGGGCCACGGGGCAGCATGATGACATTGAGAACATACCCCGCGGCGATGATGCCGATTCCGCGCCGGAAGTACTTGCGCAGGTCCCCCAGGACACCCTCGCTCTCTCCGCGGCGATGATACGAGATGGGCAGGCAGAAGCCCACGAGAAAGAGAAAGATGGAGGCCGGCCAGATGAGGCTGCCGTAGACGAGATGATAGCGGGCCCACCCCATGGGCACGTCCATCCAGTCGCGGGACGTGTGATTGACGACCATGAGGATGATGGCGACGCCACGCAGGCCGTCGAGGAAGCTGAGCCGGCTCGCGATGGGGGGGCGTCGTTCCGCGGATGACATGGCGCCGATCGTGCCAGATCGCCACCGAGCGGTCAATCGAGCGGCATCGGTCTGCTATGATGCGGCCTCGCGGCTCACTGACCTCGAGCTTGCCCGGGAGAGTGGATGTCCGACCGTACCGTTCCATCACGATTCGAGCGCAGCGGATCGACCGTCCGGTTTTACCATGACGGCGCGCTCGTGGCGGTCACCATCTGCACCTCGCGCATCGTCCGCATCGAGCTGGCCGATGAACGGGACGTGGCCGGTCCCTCGTACGTCGGCCCGCGGAGCTGGGCCGGCTCGCCCTTCGAGATCCTCGAAGGCGAGCGCATCCGTCTGTCCACGGCCCATCTCCAGGTCGAGACGTCGACGAGACCGGTGCGCCTCACCCTCTTCGACGCGGCGGGCGCGTGGCTGCTGAGAGAACCCGCGCACGGCGGAATGCTCTCGGAATCGGTGGGCGACACGCGCCGCCGCCTCCGCGCCTCCTTCGAGTTCTCCGACGAGCAGCACTTCTACGGCCTGGGCCAGGGCGGACGGCAGCTCGACCGGCTCGGTATCGCCCGCCAGCTCTGGAACACGCATATCGGGCACGGGCCGGGGTCGGACATGGGCATCCCGCTCCTGGTGTCCAATCGCGGCTACGCGCTCTTCTTCGACAATACGAGCGATGCCATGCTCTCGGTGGGCCGGTCGGATGGCGGAGTCCGGATCACCTACACCGCCGAAGCCGGGCGGCTCGTGTGGTACTTCCTCATTGGCCGCGACCTACGTGGAGTCATGTTCGAAGTAGCCGAGCTGCTCGGCCGGCCGCCCCTCCCGCCCCGCTGGGCGCTGGGATTCCTCCAGTCGACCCGCCACTTCGACGACACCGAGGAGCTGCGTCGGCTTCCGCGGACGATTCGCGAGAAGCGAATTCCCTGCGACGGCCTCATCTATCTCTCGACCTACGGCGAGGCCCAGGGCTGGAACCGCGGCGTGGGCCATCTCGGCTTTCAGCCGTCGCTCTGGCGGGATCCGCCCGCGCTGATCGACGAGGCGAGGCAGCAGCACTTCGAGATCATCACTCACGAGTACCCCGTGCTCCACGAACAGTCGCCCCTCTTCGCCGAGGCCGAGGCCAACGGGTATCTGCTCGACGAGGGCTATGGCCGAGCGAGCGAGACCGCGCGGCGGAGCGCCAACTATCGCGAGGGCCAGCGCTACCTGGACTTCTCGAACCCGGCCGTGGGCGCCTGGTGGTGGGCGGCCCACCGCGAGCTGGTCAAGCTCGGCGTCGCGGGCTGGTGGCTCGACGGGGGCGAGGGACCGCCCGCCACGGCCAAGCTCCACGCCGGTGAGGGCACGCTCCTCCACAACATCTACGACCGGTTCCGCCACGAGGCCTTCGCCGTCGGAGAGGCGGCCGATCGGCCCGACCAGCGCGTCTTCCTGCTCTGCCGCTCGGGGGGGGCGGGGATGCAGCGATTCGGGGCGACGTGCTGGTCGGGCGATATCAACAACGACTTCGAGACGCTCGATGCGCAGATTCCCCTGGGGCTCAATACCGGCCTGTCCGGCGTGCCGTACTGGGGCACGGACGTGGGCGGCTTCTTCCATCCGGTGACGGAGACGGGCGAGCTCTATGCTCGCTGGTTCCAGCTCGGCGCCTTCAGCCCCATCTTCCGCTCCCACGGCTGGGTGTGGCGCGAGCACGTGCCGTGGGCGCACGGCGCGGAAGTGGAAAAGATCTGCCGCGACTACGCGGAGCTTCGCTACCGGCTCTTGCCGTACACGTACACGCTGGCATGGCAGGCGCACACGCTCGGTCTCCCGTTCATGCGTCCGCTCGTCCTAAACTATCCGGACGATCCCCGAGTCTGGCAGCTTGGCCACGAGTTCCTCTGGGGCGACGACCTGCTGGTGGCGCCTGTCACGCGCGAAGGCGCGCGGACATGGCCCGTCTATCTGCCCGCGGGTGGCTGGTACGATTTCTGGAGCGGCGCGCGGTACGAAGGGCCGGGCGGCATCACCCTCGATGCGCCGCTCGACCGGCTGCCGCTCCTGGTGCGCGCCGGGGCCATCGTGCCGCTGGGGCCCGTGGTCCAGCACACGGGTGAGCGGCCGCTCGACGAGATCACCCTGCTGGTCTATCCGGAAGGCGCATCCAGCTTCGAGCTCTACGAGGACGATGGCCGGTCGAATGCCTATCGCGAAGGTCATCGCGCGCTCACACGCTTCGAATGCGTGACGGGCCCGAAGGACGTGACGCTGAAAATCGGCGAACCCGTCGGGGATCGGTCGGTGGTGCCGGCGAACCGGCGCTATCTGATCCGTCTGCGGATGGACAGGGCGAGAGCGGTGGCCGTCGAGGGGCACGGGGTGTTGCCGCGAGGGTCAACTCCGACTGGAAACAGCGCCGCTTGGTGGGAAGACCCAAACGGGTTCATTGTCATCCGTCCTCCCTTTCGGCCGACCCTCGCCGTCACCGTGACGTAGGCTGGATCGCCCCCTCACCCACTCAGCCCTCGCCTCGTCGCTCGAAGCGAGCGTCTCAGCTCGAACTGCGGCCCTCTCCCCCAATGGGGGAGAGGGATGCTGCAGCATCCTCTATCCCTCTCCCCTGTGAGGAGAGGGCAGGGTGAGGGGATCCAAACAGATCCGTAACCCCGCCCTCTGCTCCAATGGTGGAGATTGAAACAGATCCCTCTCCCTCGGAGAGGGAGAGGGTTGGGTGAGGGTGGCGTTGATTTCTCCGATAGCCGTGACTAGGACTTGAAGTACCAGGTCTCCGTGTGAGCGATGTGCGGATTGTCGCTGACCGCGCTGTTCCAGAGCCGCTCGGGGATATTGCCCATGTTCGTCTTGATGACCCGCACCCCTTGTGAGGCGGGTGAGCCGCATACGATTGGGATCATCCACATCTCGTCCAGCGCGATCTTCCACACGTCCTTGGCCATCCGCGTCCGCTCCTGATCCTTGACGCTGAATGACTTGCGGTACTTGTCCATCAGCTCCCGCATGCGCGCAGGCGGGGTTTTTCCCTGGGCCCCCGCGCTCGAGTACCAGAGGCCGTAGAGCGGCCCCATCGGGCTTCCCTCGTCGGCGGGAAAGACGAACGGGAAGTGCCCGTAGATGTTGTCGGCGCCCCACTGGGTCTCGAAGTAGATCTGGTGCTCGTTGGTCTGCACCCGCTTGGTGGCCGCGCCGCGCTCCATCTCCTGGACCTCGCCACGTATGCCGATCTTCTTCCACTGCTCGGTCATCATCTCGGCGATCTTCGTGAAGGGAAGGAAGCCCAGGTACGTGGTCAGGGCCAGGCGCAGCCGGCCCTTGCCATCGGCCCGCAAGCGGTACCCTTCACTGTCCTTCTTGCTGAGCCCGAGCTTGTCGAGCGTCTCGTTCGCCTTCTTGACGTCATAGCCGGTGTGCAGGGTCTTGTACTCCGGACCCGGGTAGTAGAGCGTCCGCTCTCCGGGAGCAGCCGAGCCGGTCTGGGCGAGCCCGAGGAGGAAGGTCTCGTTGATCTGCGCGCGGTCGATGCCGTGGGACAGCGCGATCCGGAACTCGCGGCTGCTGAGCCACCTGGCGATCTCTGGGTCCTTCTCGTAGGTCTGATTGCAGAAGAGCCCCACATCGGCGCCCTGGTCCGAGGGATCCAGGTAGACGCGGTATCCCCCTTTCTTCTGGTTCTCGAGGAGCACGGGCAGCTTGCTGATGTCGATGTGCCGAGCCTGGGAATCGTACTCGCCCGCGATGGCTCGCAGGTTGATCACCTCCAGGTTCTCCCCGAGCGTCATCCGGATCCGGTCGATATAGGGAAGCTGGTTGCCGTCGGTGTCGACCCACACGCTGTAGGGATTCCGCTCCAGGATCCACGTGGGCGTGGTCAGCGGAGAGGTCGTCTTCCAGGGCGTCACCACGGGAAGGTCGACGTTGCGACAGGCGTCGTTGCGATTCTTGAACATGGTGACCCAGCTGTCGAAGTTCAGCTCCGTCACCTTCTTCGCGAGATCATCCTTCGAGGTGTACTTGGGATGGAACTGCTTGAGGTAGTGGGCGGGCGCGAACCCGCCGAGGGCGGAGCGTCCCCATCGCGCATGGTGGCCGATGCCCCACACCGATGCGAGCACCGTGGGCAGCGCGTAGTACGGCTCGGGCGAGACGAACCGGATGGTGGTGGCGTCGATCTTCTCGATGGCGATGGGCTTGCCGCCGATGGTCATCACCGACAGCGGCGTGGGAACCAGATCCTTGTTGTTGTAGACGTCCTGGAACCAAAAGACGAAGTCATCGGCGGTGAAGGGATGACCGTCGCTCCACTTCATCCCGCGGCGGAGGGACAGCGTGGTGATCTTTCCGTCCGGGCTGACCTCCCAGGCCCTGGCGATATTGGGCACGAGCTTGGTGCCCGTGTAATCCCAGTAGAGCAGCTTGTCGTTCTGGGCGGCGCG